>CAZJHG010000005.1:0-53617 GCA_964545885.1 uncultured Muribaculaceae bacterium
AGAATACTTAGAATGTCTACATAGAGAAATAAAAAGAGATGCTAGAGCCGAAGGTTTAGAAGAAGGACGTGCCGCTGGTATAGAAGATGGTAAAATAGATTCGGCTTTAAAAATGATAAATAGTGGTATTTCAGTAGAAAAGACATCTGAAATCCTAGAACTAGACATAAACAAACTCAAATCAATTATTACGAATAAATAACATATAAAAAGTTATAAATTATTATAACTTTCAGGCTGTTGACAAAGTCGGTTTTTAAACCGGCTTTGTCATACAGCCTTTTATATTTCCCACAAAAAGTTAAAAAAAGAGCAATTTTAGGGTTTTGATATCTAAAATTACTCATATTTTTGTATTTTTCTCCCACTTTGAATAAACTAAAGTATTTAATTTTTCAAAATAGGTAGTTTGTCAACACTCTGAAAGTTATAAATTATTATAACTTTTTTGTTTTATATTTTAAGTTCTAAAGTTTGTAATAAAAAATATTGTATTAATGGTATAAATAATTGTAATGAATGCATACTAGTAATAGGTGATAAGTATGCGTAGAAGAAGTTGTGATTATTTTTATAAAACAGGAGAGATAGGTAATAAAAATCCTCTCGATAAAAAAAGGTATGAATATTTAAACGAATTTGGAGTTAATATGGATTCTAATAAGAAACAGGTAATAGATTTTGATTTACAAATTAAACGTCATAAAAATAGTGATTGTAGATGAAGTCTAGGAAATAAGGCAAAAAAAGATAGATATTCTATCTTTTTTTTTGTATAATACGAATAGAGGTGAAATAAATGAAATTATTATGCGTAAATGCTGGTAGTTCTTCTTTGAAATTTCAATTGTTTGAAATGCCAGAAGAGAAAGTTATTATCAGTGGTTACATTGAAAAAATTGGTTTGGAAGATAGTTTCTGGACTACAAAAATTAATGGTGAAAAAATAAAAGGAGCTAAATACTTAAAGAATCATACTGAAGCTGTTCAAGTTTTAATTGATGAATTATTAACTCATAAAGCAGTTGAAAGCTTAGATGAAATTAAAGGTGTAGGACATAGAGTTTTACATGGTGGAGAAAAATATTCTGATTCAGTTTTAATTACTGAAGAAGTAGTACAAAGTATTAAAGACTTAACTAAGTTAGGACCTTTACATCATCCTGGTAATTTAGCTGGTATTGAAGCTATGCAAAAAGCATTACCTAATGTACCAATGGTTGCTGTATATGATACTGCTTTCCATCAAACTATGCCTAAAGAAAATTTTATGTATCCAGTACCAATGGAATGGTATACTGAATTAGGTGTAAGAAAATATGGTTTCCATGGAACAAGTCATAAATTTATTACAAAGAAAATGCAAGAGAAGTTAGGTAGAGAAGATGTTAACTTAATTATTTGTCATATTGGTAGTGGTGCTTCTATAAGTGCTGTTAAAGATGGTAAATGTTATGATACTACAATGGGACTTACTCCACTTGATGGTTTAATGATGGGTACTCGTAGTGGTGCTATAGACCCTTCTATCATTGAATATGTATGTAATGAAACAGGTAAGAATGTATCAGAAATTACTAACGATTTAAATAAGAGAAGTGGATTACTTGGAGTAGCTGGATATTCTGATAGTAGAGATGTTGAAAATGCGGCAGCTGAAGGAAATGAAAATGCTAAATTAGCTATTACTATGTATAATAATAGAATTGCTAAATATATTGCTGAATACTATATTGAACTAGAAGGTAAAGTGGATGCAATTGTATTTACTGCTGGAGTTGGGGAAAATGGTAGAGATGCTAGAGCTGATATTTTAGGTAGATTATTACCACTTGGAATAAAAGTAGATGCCGATGCAAATGATAGTATCGCTTCATACAAAGATCAAAATGAAGGAATTATAAGTGCTGAAGATTCTAGTGTTACTGTTTGGGTTGTTCCAACAAATGAAGAATTAATGATTATTAAAGATACTTATGAAATAGTTAAATAATAAAAAGGAGAATAAAGGGATGAGGGCTATGTTAAAGAATGAATTAAAGAAGATACTAAGAAAAATAAAACAATACGATATAATCGTAATTGCTCGTCATATCAGCCCAGATCCTGATGCGATTGCAAGTCAAATATCTTTAAGGGACGCTATTAAATTAACATTCCCTAAAAAGCAGGTTTATGCAGTAGGTACAAGTGTTTCAAAATTCAAATATTATGGCAATCTTGATAGAATTGATGAAACAAATTTTAATGAGGAAGCACTTTTAATTGCTCTTGATGTACCTAATGCTTCTAGAATAGATGGCGTAGATAAATCTGCATTTAAAGAAATGTTTAAAATAGATCATCATCCTAGTGAAGAAATATTTGGAGATTGTGATTGGGTTGATGAAAAATCTTCTAGTACTTGTCAGATGATTATTGAATTAATTTTAGAAACTGGTATGTGCTTTGATAGAAAGATTGCAGAAAATTTATATTTAGGTGTAGTGTCTGATAGTGATAGATTTTTAGTAAGTTATACTTCGGCTAAGACATTTAATTTGGTTTCTAAATTAATAGATAAGAGTAAAATAGATTTTACAAGTTTGTATCCTTATTTATATGAAAGACCATTACAGGAAATTAAATTTCATGGTTATTTATCTGAAAATTTGATAGTCAGTGAAAATGGATTTGCTTATATTATTATTACTCCAGAAATATTAAAAGAATATGGAGTAGATCCGGCAACTCCATCTAATATGATAAATGATTTTAGTAATATAAAAGATGTTTATGTTTGGACTTTTGTTACTTATGATGAGAAAAATGAAGTTTATAAAATAAATATTAGGAGTAAAGGACCTGTTATAAATGAAATTGCTGCGTTATGTGGTGGTGGAGGACACAAATTTGCTTCTGGAGTCAGAACTCGTAATAAAGATGATATTGATAAATTATTAGAAGCATTAGAAGAAGAGTGTCGCAAGTATAAAGACGAGATTAATGATGTAGAATAAAGTGAATTATTTTCACTTTTTCTTTTTGTATTTATTATAAAAAATCAAACAAATATATGAACAAATGTTCTTGATGGAGATAACTTTGTTTGTTATAATAAGTTACAAGGTGATTTTATGAAAATAGAAAAATATACTAAATTAAAAGGAAATAAGTATAGTGTTAAAATAGATGATTTAACTATTAAATTATATGATGATGTAATTATTAAGTATGAATTACTTAGAATAAAAGAAATAGATGATAAGTTATTTGAAGAAATAACAACATATAATGATAAATTAGAAGCTTATTATAAATGTTTGAAGTATATTACGAAAAAATTGCGTACTGAAAAAGAGATAGTTAAATATTTAAGTAAAAGTTATGATAAAAGTACAATAGATGAAACTGTTGAAAAGTTAAAAAAATATGGTTATCTTGATAGAAATGTTTACTTAAAATGTTATTTATCTGATCAAATAAATTTATCTTTGGTAGGACCTAATAAAATAAAAAAAGATTTAATTACTCTTGGATATAATGAAGAAGAAATTATTCCTTTTATAGAGGAGATTGCTAATGAAATTTGGATTTCTAAGATAGAAAAAATTGTTAAGAAACGAATTAATTCTAATAGAAATTTAAGCAATAGTCGATTAAAAGAAAAGATATGTTATGATTTAGGGAATTTAGGTTTTTATAAGTGGATGATTGAGGAAGTTTTGGATTCTTGTGAATTTAATGATAATAGTAAAGTTTTAGAAAAAGAATATAATAAATATTATATAAAATTGGCGAAGAAATATGATGGTAGTAATTTAGATTATCAAGTTAAAATGAAATTATTACAAAAAGGATTTAATAGTAATGAAATTTCTGAATTTATACAATTAAAAAAGAACTCTTAGTTGAGTTCTTTTTTAATTAGAAGTTTCTCCGTTATCAACTGATTGATAATAGTTTAGAGCATTTTGAATATAAGTTGCGTATTGAGATTTTAATTCACTATCAATTATTTCAAGTTCATATTCATCTCTTATTGCTTGTAATCCTTTGATATAAGCAATATTATTTTTGCTTAAATATTCAGTAGCTAATTCTTCAAGAATATCTTCTTTAACATCTTCTAAAGAAGCTTTTTCTTTCGTTTCAGTTCTTAGAACAACATGGTATCCTAATTCAGTAGTAATAACTGATTTACTATATTTACCATCTTTTAAATTGTATGCAGCGCTAACTAATTCATCATAATCAGAACTTAGTGTATCTTTGTTAATATAACCAAGAGAACCACCATTATCTTTTGTTGTTTCATCCATTGAGTATTCAGCTGCTAATTCAGCAAATTTATCAGCGATTTCATCCTTATCTGTTTTATTTAATTCTGAGATAATTGTTTCGATTTTGTCTTTAGCTTCAGCTTCAGCTTCAGCTTTTTCATCATCTGTCATATCATCTGTTACATCGGCAGTAATTAAAATATGACTTACTTTGATATCGCCAACTATTTCACTGTCATAGTATTTTTGAACTTCTTTGTCAGTGATTTTGTCTTTGCAGTAATCCTCAATAGCTAGATTTTGTAAATAACTTATATATAAGCTATTTCTATATCCTTCTATTGTAGAATAATTTGTATTTGATTGAATTGCCTCTAGAAGATTATCTCCATAATATGATTCTAATGTTGCCATATTTGAATCTGCATATGAATTGGCATCTTCTATTTGGTCTTTGTACTTATCTTCTAATATTTTTTGATCAACCAAATTAACCATTGCTTCTAGTGCATAATCATCTTTTAATGTCTCATAAAGTTCTTGTGCACTAATCATTGCTCCGTCTTTTAGTGTTACGACCGCCTCGTCACCATTAGATAATGTTGGTATTTTACTTCCACACCCTGATAATAATGTTACGATAAGGGCTAGCACAATAATTTTCTTTTTCATGTTTTCCTCCTTAACATACTTATAATTATAACAACCTACATCGTAAAAAACAAGAATAACATTCACATAAAAGCTACTTAGACCATACAATAATAGTGAAAAGACAAAAAAGGAGGATGGTTTTATGAACAATTGTGGACATAATAATTTGGGTCCTGCTATTATTTTAGTTCTATTCATACTATTAATTATTATAGTAGGGGCTTATATTTAGTTTTTTTAAGAAAAAGAGTAAGTATATTTATAATAGTTTTACAGTTATTATTGTATACATTATGGCAATTATTATACTTTGTAATTTTATTTTCTGTTAAATAAGAGGAAAGACCTCTTTTTCTTTTGATTTTAATACTTAAGTTCTGTTATAATTATTATGGTGAGATAGTATGGCAAAGAAGAAAAAGACATCTAAAAAACAAGAAAAAAAAGAATTTACATATAGTGCTGAATTAATTGGTATATTATTAATATTAATTGGGATACTTGGACTTGGTTTTGGTCCTGTTGGAATATTTTTGAAAAAATTCGCAATGTACTTAGTTGGAGAATTTTGGTGGGCTATTTTATGTGTAATTCTTTTTATGGGATTATATATGATATTAAAAGGAAAGTTACCTAATTTTTTTACAACTAAATTATTGGGATTATATATGTTATTAATAGTTGTTTTTGTTGCTGCTCATTTTGGATTTATTGAAAATTATAATCCTTCTGATATTATAGAAGCAACAAATGTGAATTATCAAAGTAGAATAGGTACCATTAAAGAAGGTGCTGGTATTTTAACTAGTGGACAAAAAAGTATTAATATTGGTGGCGGAATGATAGGAGCTTGTATCTCTTTTGCTTTTTCTAGTTTATTTGGAACTCCGGGAACTATTATAGTATTAGTTGCGTTACTTGTATTAGCAGCTGTTATGATATTTGATATTAACTTTGAAGATTTATATGCAAAATTTAAAAATTATTTGGAAGAAAAAAGAGTAGAAAGAGCTAATAGAGAACAAGAGGAAGAAGATAATACTGAATATGAAGATGAAGAGGATGTTGTTTTATCTATTGGTGAATTAGAGAAAACTAAAAAAATGCCTCAGCCATTACAGGAAAATGTTTATAGAAAAGAGCTTTCACCAGTTTCCTTATCTTCAACATTACAAATGGATGATTTAGTAGAAAATGTTCAAGCTGAAGTTTCTTTTGCTACTAAGAGAGGAATTTATACTTTACCTAGTATTGCTCTTTTAGATGAAGTACCAAGAAATGTTAAAACAAATAATGATTTTGTTAAAAATAATAAGAATATTTTGGAAAGAGTATTAGCTGAGTTTCAAATTAATGCTCAAGTAGTAGAAATACATGTTGGCCCAGCTGTTACTCAATATGAAGTAGTTATTCCTCCTGGAACAAAGGTAAGTAGAATACTAAGTATTAATAAAGAAATTGCATTAGCGTTAGCAGCTAAAGATGTTCGTATTGAAGCTCCAATACCTGGTAAAAATACAGTTGGTGTAGAAATTCCTAATCCATCTGTTAATGCTGTTAAAATAAGAGAAGTTCTTGGTAGTATACCTAAGGAACAAGAAAAAGCTAAAATATTAGTTTCATTAGGTAAAGACTTGATGGGTAAAGTACAGACTGCTGATATTTCAAAAATGCCACATTTATTAGTTGCTGGTTCTACTGGTTCTGGTAAATCTGTTTGTATTAATAGTTTTATTGCTTCTATTTTAATGAGATATAGACCTGAAGAAGTTAAACTTGTATTGGTCGATCCGAAAAAAGTTGAGTTATCTAACTATAATGGTGTACCACATTTATTATGGCCGGTTGTTACAGACCCTAAAAAAGCTAATACAGCGTTGCAAAGGGTTGTTGCAATGATGGAAGATAGATATGAAACATTTAGTGAGTGTGGAGTAAAAAATATTGGTTCATACAATGAATGGGTTGATAAACAAAAAGATAAAGATCCGACATTTAACCAAGATAAAATGTATTATTTAGTAGTTATTATTGATGAGTTGGCTGATTTAATGTTAGTTGCTTCTAAAGAAGTAGAAGATTCTATTATGAGAATAACTCAAATGGCGCGTGCTGCTGGTATTCATTTAATTGTTGCTACACAAAGACCAAGTACCGATGTTATTACTGGTGTAGTTAAAGCTAACATACCATCTCGTATTTCATTTGCAGTTGCTTCACAAATAGATTCTAGAACAATTTTAGATTGTGCAGGGGCAGAAAAATTGTTGGGTAAAGGCGATATGTTATATTTACCAATGGGCGAAAATAATCCACGTCGTATTCAAGGATGTTTCATTACTGATGAAGAAATACAAAGAGTTATTGATTATGTATGTGGGCAACAAATTGCTCAATATGATGATTCTTTAAATAAAGCAATTGAGGAAGAACATAATCCTGTATCTGGAGATAAAGAATCATTTGATGATCCTTTATATAATGAAATATATGAATTTGCTATTGAAACAGGTAAAATAAGTGCTTCTTTAATTCAAAGAAGATTTAGACTTGGATATAATAGAGCTGCAAGAATAATTGATTTACTAGAAGATAGAGGAATTATAGGTCCAGCAAATGGTAGTAAACCTAGAGAAGTTTTATTAGGTAAAGAAAATCAAAACGGAGATGAATAGTCTTCGTTTTTTCTTGCATAAACCTACTTGTAATGGTATTATTATCTTATAATATACGATGATATAGTAGGATATGGAGTTAATCTTCAAAATTCTATTTTTATAGGTAATTATAAAAAAGATGTTAATAATAAGTTACTTGTAAAAACTGAATTAGATAAAAAATATACAAATTACCATAATACTGGAGAATCTCATATAGAGTGGGAATTTTATGCTAATTGTGCCAATGGGTCAGTAGTAGTTATTAACCCTAATACTGGGGATAAAAGAGGTAATATGATTCAAATAATAAGTATTATTACTGTTATTTCATTAATTTTATTTAGCTTTTTAAAATATAAATTACAAATAAAATAGTGCAAATTTAGCACTGTTTTTTATTTTATAAAAAAGTATTATTAAATGAAAATTATTTTGGGAAAAATGAATATTTCGGTAAATTTTGAGATTGAATTAATTTATTACTTTTTTTTGTTCTATGTTATAATTGATATAGAGTAATGGAGGTGTAGATATGATATGTAAAAAATGTAAGAAAGAAATGAATTCTAATAAAGATGTCTGCCCTCATTGTGGTAATCGTGTAGTAAAAAAATATCAAAATACAAATAGTGGAGTTAAAAACAAATATATAATAAGTGATTCTTCAAACTTAATTGGAAGTACAGTTACTAAAAATAGTTCAGTAAAATTACAAAAGAAAAAAACAGTTAAGAAAAAAACTTCTAAGAATAAATATATTAAAGATGATAAAACAAAATTAACTGGTGGAATAGTATCTGAAAAAAATAAATCATTTATTAGAGTTGAGAAAAAAAATAAAGTTCAAAATAATTTAAATGCTATAAATAGAAAAAACTATATAAATTATATTGATTATAAAACCGCAAAAGAAGAACAAGAACTAAGAATAAATAGTCTTGCTGAAGAATTAAAATATCTAAAAAAAGAATCGGAAAATGAGCTTTCTAAAATTGGCACAAGGGTTACTGCGAAACCTGATAATAAATTTGTTAAAAATAATTTAAATAAAATAGTAACAGTGAGTAAGCAACCTGTTTCACATAATAATGTTACTAATAATGAATCAACTGTAAATGGAAAATTTTTTCAAAATGTTACTAACTCTAATACGATAAATAATGTTGTTGTTAATGTTCCACAAAAAAATCAAAGAAGTTTTAGAAAAGAAACTAGCATTTTAAAATATGCTATTGTAGTAGGTGTTTGGATAATAGCTATTATTGCGTTAATTAATATAACAGATAATGATTTTTACTTTAGCGAAGATAATAATATAATTAGGACATCTGTTTCTGGTAATGATGATTTGGTTGGATATGAAGGAGTTTCTAAATCTGGTCAAGATGGTGGTTCAAGTAGTGTTGGTGTTACTTCAATAGTTTATGACAATCAGTATTTGGGTCAATTTACTTTAAAAAATTCTGATTCTGCTTATGATTTAATAAAGGTAGATAGTACTAAACAAAAAGGAAATTGTCCTGTTAATATAGTTGCTATTGAAAATGAAATAGTTCAAAAATATGGTATAACTGCTGTAAATCTTTGTGAAATGGATGAGGATTTTGCATTAGAAATAAAAAATGTTATTAAGTATATATATGATAATTTTCCTACTGCAAGAAATTATTTAACTAATTTAACGTTAGCAAATGTTAGCGAATCAAGTACATTTATTGCAGCTTTTATGCCAATATTTACTTTTTCAACAAGTAATTCTAATTCTGGATATCCAGTATCAACTAAAACACAAATAATATTAAATGCTAAATACTTTTTAGATAATTCTAAAATAAAAAATTCTGTTAGCTATGGAGCGAAAAGTGGATATTTTCCTAAGAATGCAACGCGTAGTAGTACTGTAGCTCATGAATTTGGACATTATTTATCTTATGTAGCATTACTTAATTACTATGGTTCTAAACAGCTTAACTTTGTAAAAGCTACACAATCTTCTTTATTGTATGAGGTATATGATGATTTTAATGCAGGTGATTTTAGTAAAATGTTACTTCAAGAGGCTTATAATAAATATGTAAAAGATACTGGTAGTACTGAATCATTCTATGAATTTAGAGAAAGTATTTCTACTTATGCAGTTGCCAAAGATAGTAATGGGGTATATATATATGACGAAACGATTGCTGAAGCATTTCATGACTATTACTTAAATGGTAATAATGCAGCACCGGCTAGTTTAACAATCGTTGAGGTATTAAAAAGTAAGTTATAGGAGGAATGATTATGAAAAAAATATTATTTATATTAACTATGATTATCTTCCTTATTAGTGATGTTAAAGCATTTTCTATTGATGTAGATAAAATAGAATTAGATAGTAAAAGCAGTAAACTAATAAATAATTTAGATAAAACTTATAAAATAGATGTAGATAATTTTAATAATGAAATTATTTATGATAAAGATACTCAAAATTTAGTTAAAGAAGTGGTTAGTATTTCTTTTGGTGATAGTGATTTAGCAACTAAAAAGAAAGAACTAGTAAATTATATGTATCTTAGTAATAGTGATGGATTTGAAACATTAAGTGGATCTTTATTTATTGAGATATATTTAAAAAAATTAGAATCTTATCAAATTAGTGTAGAGTATATAAAAGATATAAAGACTGTATTATTTAAAGAAAGCGATCGAATGGCTTTTGTATATATTGATGATGCTGTAGTAAATGGAGAAGTCAAAGATATTGTTTTGGCTTATTGGCTTAAGAGTAATGATGGAAGTGATTTTAAGCTTTATTATCCTTGGGTAACTATAGATGATGATTTAGAGAGTTATTTTAATGAAAGAACTTTAAAAGAGGATAATGGTGAAATAATTGGTGGCACTTATAATAGTTTGTCTTTAACTGAAGATAGTATAGAAGTAGATGATTTATTATTACAAGAGTTGTATCAAAATAATAAGGATAGTGTTGTACAGATTACGGGGATGAATAGTAATGGTAGTAATACTTATGGAAGTGGATTTTATATTAAAGAAGGAATTATTGTTACTACTTGGTCTTTGTTTTTACAATTTTTAACTGATAGTAATTATATCTTTGTAAATGATGTATATGGTAATACTTATGAAGTATTGGGAGTAGTAGCAGCTCAAGTAGATTATGATGTTGTAATACTTAAAATAAATCAAGATAGTGGTAAAAAAGTTATTTTTGGTGATAGTGAATTATTGAATAGTGGAGATATGCTACTTACTATTAATAGTCAAAATAATGGGACTTTCAGTATAAACTATGGTAATAGTTTAACTAATTTAAATGGTAGACTTGAGAATATGTTTGCACTTAGTAGTGGAGATGTTGGTAGTGCATTATTCAATGATAAGGGAGAAGTTATTGGATTTAATGTAGGTGATCAATTATATTCAGAATTATCATATGCTAATAGTACTAACTACTTAAGAGAGTTACAATCTATATTAGATAATATTTCTTATGATAATATTAGATATACTATACTTGAGACATTTAAACAAAGTTATTATTTAGATATAGAAGATGAAGCAATTTCTAATAATGTAGATAATAAAATTTGGAATAAATTTAAAGTACTTGGTGATATTGAAAATAATATTACTTTAGATTTAATTAAAGCTAGCTATGTTGATAATATACTTAGTTTAAGATATAAGAATAATACTAATGGAATGATAGATTCGATGTATTTAGTATCTAATTATACTGATGCTTTATTGAATGAAGGTTTTACACTAAAATATCAAGATGATAAAAAAAGTATATATATTAATAAAGAATATAAGGTTATAATAAAAAATAATTTAAATTATTTAATTATAATTATTGTGGAGATATAACTATGAAAAGAAATAAAATTATAATACTTATCTTATGTATTATTTTATTGGTTATTACTTTTGGAGTTGGTTATTCAATACAAGTATTTACTAAGAATTATGAAAATGATAATTTTATAGTGGAATATGATACTACTTGGAAAGTTTTAAATAGTGATAATGAATTGAAATTGGAACATAAGAAGAGTAATGCGGTTTTAAGTATTCAGTGTAAAGTATTAGATTATAATTATATTGATACTAAGTTAAAAGATATAATAAATGATATTATTTATGGAATAGAACAACAAAATACTGAGTATAAGTTAATTAATGTAGAAGATAGTCCTAGTGATATTTATGAGTCTTATTCTTATTTATATGAAAAAGATAATGAACAAGTTCTTGTTAATGTATATAAAAAAGATACAAAGTTAATAATAGTATATTATGAAGCTGATACCAAGTATTATGATATTGTTTTAGATAGTGTTGATACTATACTTGATAGTTTAGAGATTATTAGTGGGGAAAAAGTAAATTGACAGTGGTTTACTTTTTTTCTTTGACTTAAATAGAAAAATCTGCATATAATAAATTAAAGCTTATGCTAGAAGGAGTTATGTTTGGGCATATAGCTAGCGCCAGGTCCTGAGGGATGACGAGGTTAGTAGTTTTCGAAAGATTCGGCGGGTGCTACTACGTAGAAGTGGAAACGTTAGGATTATCTAAAAAATAAAATCAACATTATAACAAATGATAATTCTCCATATTTTTTTATATGGAGGAAATTTTTATGTGTGGAATAGTGGGATATATAGGAAGAGATAAATGTATTCCGAAAATAATGAGTGGTTTGGAATCACTTGAATATAGAGGTTATGATAGTGCTGGAATAGCTTTTGTAACTAATAAAGGTGTGGAAATAGCAAAAGAAGAGGGGAAGTTAGAAAATCTAAAAACAGAAATAGATTATTCTATTAATAGTACGATAGGTATAGGTCATACTAGATGGGCTACTCATGGTAGTCCAAGTGATATTAATAGTCATCCTCATAAGATAGGAAAAGTTACAGTAGTTCATAATGGTATTATAGAAAATTATAATGAATTAAGAAAGAAACTAGATAATTATCAATATAAAAGTGAAACTGATAGTGAAGTAATAGCTGCTTTAATAGATATGCTATATGAAGATAAAAAAGATATGTTGGAAGTACTTAAAGTACTAAAAGACTACTTGATAGGTAGTTATGCTTTAGGAATATTAATAGATGGTGATGATAGAATATATGCTATTAGAAAAGATAGTCCTTTAATAATAGGAGTATCTGCTGATGGTAATTATATAGCTAGTGATGTGCCAGCTATATTAGAATATACTAATATGTATTATTTATTATTAAATGATGAATTTGCAATACTTGATAAAGAAGATGTTACTATATATGATAATAATGGTAATATAGTTAGTAAAAATTTAAATATATTTGAATCAAGTAAAGAATCAGCTATGAAAAATGGATATGATCATTATATGTTGAAAGAAATATATGAACAACCTCAAGTAATTATGGAAACTATTAGAGAGTATATTTATGATAAGAAAGAGTTCTATAATAAGATGACTGGATTAGAAAAATATACTGGAATAGATATAGTAGGTTGTGGTAGTGCTTACCATGTTGGATTAGTAGGTAAAAATTTGATACTTAAGTATTCTAATATACCAGTTAATGTTGATGTTGCTTCTGAATATAGATATACAGAACATATTTATAGTAAGAAACATTTAATTATATTGATAAGTCAAAGTGGGGAGACTGCTGATACTTTGGCTGTTTTAAGAAAAGCTAAAGAAAGTAAGATAGATACATTAGCTATTGTTAATGTAGTTGGTTCTTCAATAGCTAGAGAAGCTGATAAAGTAATGTATATTAAAGCTGGTCCTGAAATAGCCGTTGCTACTACTAAAGCTTATACTTGTCAGTTAATGATTTTGTCTTTAATAGCAGCTTATTTAGGTATTAAGAAAGGTTTATTAAAAGAAGATGTACTTAATGAATATTATAAAATAGAAGATTTATCTATAAATAGTTTTCAAACTATAAAAAATGTGGAGAAAATAGCTAAGAAGATACATAAAAAACAGCATATTTTTTTCTTAGGAAGAAAAGTAGACTATGCACTTAGTTTAGAAGCATCTTTAAAATTAAAAGAGATAAGTTATATACATAGCGAGGCTTATGCAGCTGGGGAATTAAAGCATGGAACTATTAGTTTAATTGAAAAAGGAACACCAGTAATTAGTATTATTACTGATGATGATATTAAATTTAAGACCCTTAGTAATGTTAAAGAAGTATGTGCTAGGGGAGCTTTAAGTATTATTATTACAAATGATTCTGAACTTGATGAGGGTATATATGATTATTTGGTAGTTATTCCTAAAGTACATGAATTAATTAGTCCTATTCTTGTTATTATTCAGTGTCAATTACTTGCTTATTATGTAGCTAAATATAATGGATGTGATATTGATAAACCAAGAAATTTAGCTAAAAGTGTTACTGTTGAATAAAAAAGAAGATAAAGTGATTAAATAAAATGTAACCTATAAGGTGGACTTCTGAAAAAAGAAGATTAAACCTTATAGGTTTTTTTATATGTCTTAATGTTATAATTAAAGAAAGAATGATTTATATGTCTAAAACAAATTTAACAGATAAACAAGTAAAAGAACTTAGTAAAAACCCATACATTAAATTAGTAAACAATCATTATATTTCTTATACTGAGGATTTTTTAAAGAAATTAGTATATGAAATGACAGAAAATAATAAAACTTCTAAACAAGTATTTAATGAATGTGGTATTGATACTAATGTTGTTGGTGAACGCAGAGCTGCTAATCTAGTTTATAAATGGAAAAAAAGATATAGAGAAACCGGAGAAATAAAAGATGCACGTCCTGGCAATTCTGGTGCTACATTAAAAAGAGAACTTAGTGATAAAGAAAAATTAGAAAGAGCTGAAGCAAAAATTAAATTACTTGAAGCTGAAAATGAATTATTAAAAAAAAACGAAATGATAGAACTGGGACTTTTAAAAGATATCAAATCAATATCAAGTTTGAAATAATTAAATACATAGTTGATAAATATCAATTAAAAGGTATGATTTCTTATTTATGTAAATGTATAGGTGTTTCTAAATCTGGTTATTATAATTATTTTCATCATGATGAAAATAGAAAAAATAAGGAAGATAAAGATGTAAAAGATTTCGAATTAATATTAAAAGCATATAAATTCAAAAAACGTAAAAAGGTGCTAGACAAATTAAAATGGTATTAGAAAATGAATTTAATACAAATTTTAATTTAAAGAAAATAAGGCGATTAATGAAAAAATATGGATTAAAATGTCCAATAAGACAAGCGAATCCATATAGAAGAATGATGAAAGCAACTAAAGAAGATACGGTATGTGAAAATTTAATCAACAGAAATTTTAAAACTGGAATTCCATATAATGTTTTACTTACAGATATAACATATTTGTTTTATGGAGACAATCAAAAATGTTATCTTTCCACAATTAAAGATGCAGAGACAAATGAAATACTTGCTTATCATTTAAGCGAAAATATGCAGTTAGATATTTCCTTAGAAACTATTAAAAAATTACATCGAAAAAGAAATATTATTTTATCTGAAAATGTAATAGTACACTCCGATCAAGGGGTACATTATACAAGCCCTAAATTTCAAGCATTATTAAAGAAATATAATATAGGGCAATCAATGTCCAGAAGAGGAAATTGTTGGGATAACGCACCACAAGAATCATATTTTGGACATATGAAAGACGAATTAAATCTAGATACTTGTTTTAACTTTTCTGATGTGTGTAAAGAAATTAAAGATTATATAGAATATTACAATAATTATAGATATCAATGGAATCTACAAAAAATGACTCCTGTAAAATACAGGAATCATCTGTTGTCATTACTGACTGTTTAATCATCTTTTTATTTAGTCCTTGACAAAGGGTTCATTTTATAAATTCATTTTATCTTCTTTATTTATTTCTTAAAATTAAGGCCATATCATGAGACATGTCGGTACTTTGGCCATATTGAATATGGTTTGTAGGAATTTTTTCTAGTGAATCTTGTTGAAATACTTCTTCTAGATAGTGGTATGCGAGATTTTGAGTAGTAAGTCCTGGTAAGTAGTAAGACATATAGTCTGGCATACTTAGAGCTCCTGTACCAACTATTTTACCATTTGACTCTTTATATAGACTTTGGAAGTCTTGATGAGCTTTGTTTGACCATGCATATAGATATGAAACCATTATAGTACCATTTTGATTTAGGTGGGGAGATAAAGAGTTAATAATAAAATCGTGGTATTTTTGAGCATTTTGAAGAGTAGTATTATTTCCATAATTTAAGTATTCGTAAATGTTTGATAAATTTATTACATCATATTTCTTATCTTGGATGTGAGATGGTAGACTATATAAGTCACTATCTATATAGTTGATTGATACTTCATTAATTGTTTTTTTAAGTTTTTCATAGTTTTCAGGTATGAGGTATGGATTAATACTTTTTATAAGGTCTTTATCTAGTCTTTTATAAGTAAATAGTAAATCACGAATATATTCACCACTTTTTATATTAGTTAAACCAAACATACTATATAGAGTTCCCCAATATAGAAATTCTTCTTTTGGTAAATAGTCAGCAATTTTTATAAATAAAAATGGTGAGAATGTTTCGTAGTATTCAGTAAATTCTTCATATGATAAGCTTTGAATAGCAGCAAGTTTTAAATACATAGCATGAAGACATAGGCGATTTGAATCGAATACATCAATAGATTTAGCTCCGCTATTGATAGCGTTTATTACTTGATCGCCACTGGCTCCTATTGTTAAAAATGAGTCTGTTATAGTAAATTCTTTAAAATATGTGGACATATCTTCAGTAGCAAAAGTATATAAGCTTTCGTATTTATTATTTTTAGTAAATGGAGAGATTCCTTTTAATCCTTCTAAAGTTTTATAGGGATTATTGTTTAAAATTAGAAGTTCCTGAGTTGCTTTAATATCTTCATTTAATCTTTGCTCTTGTTCTTTGCTTAGTGTTATTTTTTCCATAATAATCTCCTTTTAGTAGTTGATATTATAATTGTTTTTTTTAAATATGCAAATAAAAGTATATGTATAGTTGTTTGACACAAGCTTTAATTATAGTTTATAATTAGGACACATGGGTGATTATATATGAAAATAGAATCGGTAGAGTTAAAGAATATGGCTGTAAGAACTAGCCAGTATCCAGAAGATAGTAAAAAAGAGTTCTTATTAGTTGGAAAGAGTAATGTAGGTAAAAGTTCTTTTATTAATACATTAATAAATAGAAAAAATTTTGCTAGAACAAGTGCTACTCCAGGTAAAACACAAACATTAAATTTTTATTTAGTAAATGAAGCATTTTATTTAGTGGATGTTCCTGGATATGGGTATGCATCTGTTAATAAAGATACACAGCATAAATTTGGTCTTATGATAGAAGAATATTTAATTAATAGAAAGAATTTAGAAAGAGTATTCTTGCTTGTAGATTATAGACATAAACCTAGTGAAGATGATTTACTTATGTATAATTTTATGAAATATTATAATCTTGATGTTACGATAGTTGCTACTAAGAGTGATAAGATGAATCAAAAAGAAATTGCTAGAAGTGAAAAACTATTTAAGGAAGCATTTCCGTTAAAAGATAATGATAATATAGTAGTATTTTCTTCAGTAACTAAGAAAGGTAAAGAAGAAATATATAATATAATTAAGAACTATTTGATTTCTAAGTAGTTCTTTTTTTTGTTTGATTTATTATCAGTAATGATATATATTGGTTATGGTATAATATTTATTATACAGAGAATAATAAAGAATAGAAGGAGTGGCTAGGTAATGAGAAAATATGCTAAGAAAATAGGCTTTCTATTTAGTATAGTTATGTTTATGATAATTGTTGATACTGGTGTTGTTTTTGCTAGAGGAGAAGTTGTTGTTGAAAGTATAACACCTGTATATGATGAAAATAGTGGAGTAGTAGTTAATGATAATAACGGAGTTATCTTTAATGATAAAAATCAAAGTATAAAGTATAATGTTGTACTTAAAAATGTTGGTCGTGAAGAGCTAAAAGTTGATAGTTTTGAGCTTACTTCACCAACAGAGGATTATTTAGTTTTTGATTTAAAAGGAATAAAAAAGAATGATGTATTAAAAAGTGATGAAACTATGGAATTTGTGGTGTCTTTAGAAACAGTTTCAAAAAATGGTTGGGGTCGTAATTTTAATGATAATTTAAAAGCGGTTGTTAATTTTGAAAGCTATGTTAGTAATCCTAATACATTGGCAGGTACTGGTATTAGCATTGGAACAATTTTAGTAATAGCTTTTTTAACATTAGGTTTCTTAGTAATTTTAATTAAGAATAGAAAATATAAAATGATTGTACCAATGTTATTATTAGGAATATTTTTGGAAATAGTATCTGCTAAAGATTTAATTAAAGTAACAGTAGATTTTAATGTGAAATTTGAATCACAAAATATAATGGAAAAAACATCTTGTGAATATGATTTTGTTAATGGTACTAGTGGTTGTGTTGATTACTGGAAGTATGTAAAAGATATAAAAAATATATTTATTCAAAATGAAATAAATGAATTTGTTGATTATGAATATAAGTTTGATGTATCAAAAGATAAAAATGAAAGAGTAATGGCATATTTAGTAAAAAACTCTAATAATAGTTATTATGATTTATATTTACAAAGTGATGGAATTATTTATGCTAATGAAGATTCTAGTTATTATTTTGTGGATATGATTAGTTTAGATAAAATTGATAATATAAAAGGTCTAGATACTAGTAATGTTACTAATATGAAGGGTATGTTTATTAATACGGGAAATAAGAGTGATAAGTTTACTTTAGATTTAAGTAGTTTTAATACTAGTAATGTTACTAATATGAGAGTTATGTTTTATCAAACCGGGTATAGTAATAAAGATTTTACTTTGAATATCAGTAATTTTGATACAAGCAAAGTTACTGATATGACTTGGATGTTTTATGGTACTGGTTATAATAGTAATAATTTTGAATTGGATGTTAGTAAGTTTGATACAAGCAATGTTGTTAGCATGAAGGGAATGTTTTATCAAACAGGTTATGAGAGTAAAGTACTTAGTTTAGATTTGAGTAATTTTAATACAAGTAACGTAAATGATATGTCTTATATGTTCTTTAAGACTGGATATAATAGTTTGAATTTTAAATTAAATTTAGAAAACTTTGATACAAGTAATGTAACCACTATGGTGTCAATGTTTGAAGCTACAGGATTTAATAGTACTTTATTATCTATTGATTTAAGTAGTTTTGATACAAAGAAAGTTACTGATATGTCATGGATGTTTTATCAAACGGGATATAATAGTAAAGAAGTGTCTTTAGATGTGAGTGGACTTGATACAAGTAATGTTACTAATATGAAAGGTATGTTTGCACGTTGTGCTTATAGTAGTAATAATTTTATTACAAGTATTACAATAGGAAATCCTAAGTTAAATATCTATAATAATATGTTTGCAGATACTGCTTTAAAAGGGAATTCTAAAATAGTAGTTAATTATACTAATGAAACAAGTGAATTAGTTGATAAGTTAATTAATACTAAATCAGCTAGTTCGAATGTTGTAAAAGGTGATCTTGTTTAATTGTTAAAAAGCACTGATGTGCTTTTTTGTTGGGAAGTTTTAATGTAGGTAAAATAAAAAGTACAAGTTTTATGGATGACTTGTACTTTATTATTTTAAATTTTATTAGTTTTTTAGACCTTCATTTATTAATTCTTTGTATTTACTAACTCCTGGTTGATTAAATGGATTGACAAATAATAGGTAGCCACCAGTAGCAGCTGCTAATTCAAAGAAGTAAATTAAATATCCAATATTATATTCATCTAGTTTATCTAGTAAAATTAAGTTGCTATAAACATCATTTTCATAGTGGGCCTTAGCTACTGCATTGACGGCGATGTTATTTATTTCATTTAGTGTTTTGTTATATTTTGTATTTATGGTACTTTTGCTTTGAACGTTGATTACTGTTTCAAAGATAATTCTGTCACCTTCTTGGAAATATTGGCCAAGAGAGTGTAGGTCGCGAGTGTTTAATACGCTAATAGGTAAAATGCCACGCCCGCCTTTTCCTTGAGTTTCAGCAAATAGTTGTTTTAACCATTCTCCAAAATCTAGTAATTTTTCATCATAGAAAGTGAATGATTCTATTGATTTACGACACATATATAATTCATGACGAATAATAGCGTATTTTAAAGCTTGTTTTTGATCACATTCACTTGCACCTTTTAATATTTTTCTAATATCGAAACCAGCTACGGCAATTGGAAGTAGTCCTACTGGAGTTAGTACAGAGTATCTGCCACCGATATGTTCAGGGACATTGAATCTCTTATAGCCTTCTTTTTTAGCTAAGTCTAACAGTGGACTTTTGTTTTTGTCAGTTGTGATAAATATTCTGTTGCTTAAATCATCATATTTTTCTTTCATAACTTCCATTAAAGCATCAAAAGCTAAATTTGGTTCTAATGTTGAACCTGATTTGGAAATTAAATTTATGCATACTTCTTTATCTTTGATGTATTCTATTAAGTTTGCTAAATAATCTGAAGATAGAGATGTACCTGCAAATAAGACTTCACATTCTTTTTCTTCATAATAATTTGAAAGAGCATTTATAACCATTTTAGCTCCTAAGAATGAACCACCTATACCGACGACTATAAAACAATTACAATTTTTTCGTATTTTTTCACTTGTTTTGATGATGTCTTTTATTTCTTTTTCGCTGACGCACATTGGAATGTCACACCAGTCAGTCATATCATCGTCATTTAATTCTTTTAAAATATTTTCTATTTCATACTTATATCTATCGAAATCAATATATTTCATATATGTTTCAAAATCGAATTTCATAATATCATCCTTTCATATTTTAATACCATTATATCAGATTATTTTAATATTTTAGAAAGTTTTAATTTAAGAGTTATTTCTTTATTACGGATAGAATAGTTATATTTGCTTTTTTAAACTATTTACTTTATAATCCTTAATGTGATTTAAAAAAAGCAAGTAATATGTTAAAATACTTATGAAATGGAGGGGTTCTTATGAAGAAGACAGTTTGTTTAATAGGAAGACCTAATGTAGGAAAAAGTACAATATTTAATAGATTAATTAAAGAAAATAAATCTATTATATTAGATAATCCTGGAGTAACTAGAGATAGAATATATGGAGATGTTACATACGATGATAAGACTTTCTTACTTATAGATACTGGCGGTATTGATTTAGGGATAGGAGATTTTAATAAAGATATTAAAGCTCAAGCTGAAATTGCCGTAGAAGAAAGTGATGTAATAGTATTTGTTGTAGATGGAAGAGAAGATTTAACAAGTAATGACTTATACATTCGTGATATGTTAATGAAAACTAATAAGAAAGTTATTGTAGCTTTAAATAAATTAGATAATTTTGCTATGCAACAAGAAAGAATATACTATTATTATGAGTTAGGATTTGAATATGTAATACCTATTTCAGCTTCTCATAATTTAGGATTTGATGAGTTATTAGATGAAGTTACTAGAGATTTTAATAATAATGAAGAAGTAGTAGATGATAGTTTAAAATTCTGTATAATTGGTAGACCTAATGTAGGTAAGAGTAGTTTAACTAATGCAATATTAGGTGAAGAACGAAGTATCGTATCAGATGTAGCTGGTACTACAAGAGATAGTTTGGATACTAAGTTTAAATATAATGGAGAAGAATTTACTGTTATAGATACTGCTGGTATGAGAAAGAAAGGTAGAATATATGAAAATATTGAAAAATATAGTCTACTTAGAAGTTTGAAAGCTATAGATAGATCTGATGTATGTGTTTTAGTAATAGATGCTTCTACTGGTATTATAGAACATGATAAACATATAGCTAGTTATGCTATTGAAGCAGGTAAAGGTTTAGTATTAGTTGTTAATAAATGGGATGTTATTGAAGATAAAGATAAAGCTATTAGAGAGTGGAAAGAACTATTAAAGGCAGAGTTCCAATTTATGACTTGGGCTAAAGTAGTGTTCTTATCTGCTTTAACTAAGAAAAGATTGCATACTTTGATGCCTGAAATAATTAGTGCTTATGAAAATAATAGAAGAGAAGTAAAAACATCATTATTAAATAATGTTATTATAGATGCAGCTAAATTACATGAAGCACCTGGATATAAAGGTAAAAAGTTGAAAATATATTTTACTAGTCAGTCTGGAGTATGTCCTCCTAAGTTTACATTTAGATGTAATAATAAAGGATTAGTACATTTTAGTTATGAAAGATACTTGGAAAATACTATTAGAAATAATTTTGATTTTACTGGTACACCAATAGTACTACAATTTAAAAATAGAGGTAGTAAAGATGAAGATGATGAATAATCATCTTTTTTTTGATATACTTAATATAGTAGGTGATTAGATGGAAATAGTACCTGGATATAATATACCAACATTTAAATGTACCTTAGTAAATGAAGAAATGTTAAGAAGTAATTTGGATAACTATGGTATAAGAAAAATAACTTTAGATGCTAATATAATTATTCCTAGTAAAAATAGGATTGTAGCAATGTGTGATAGTGAACAACCAATGTCTTTTGTTGATAATGCTTTTTTTTGGAAATCTTTGTGTTTAGATAAAAAATATGTGGAAGATCATTTAAATGAAGTTAGTAAATTAGTTGTATATATTTGTAAAAATAGTAAGGAAAGTTCTATAACTATTGAGAATTCACTACTTATTACTGATGAAATAATAGAGGCGATTATTAGTAATTCAAATATAAAAACTGTTTCTTTAGGATATGAAGATGATATTTTTGTATTAACTGAAGATATATATAATAAATTTAAAGGTTCTGGAATTGAAGTTGTTAAAACTGGTGCGGTAGAAGAGAGTTTAAAAGAAAACTTTGATAAATTAATTGGTTATAATGTTAATAGAAATTTGGTAGCTAATTATAATTATGATGAATTGACAACAGCTAATATGATAATTTTGAATTCTACTTTGAATGATGAAGAAATTGCTAATTTAAAATACGTTAATGTTAATGCAAATGTTATATTTAAAAGTACAGATTATTTTTCAACTTTTAAAAGTATAAATACTTTAAGAAAACTAGGTCATGTTGGAAAGATAGAAATTGATATTGAAAATAAAAATGCTTTAAATAATTATCTTTTTGCTTATGTAAATGAATTACAATATTTTGATAATATAGAGGTTAATTTGATTGGAAAAATCACTCCTTTAAGAGATTACTTGAAATATGAAAAGAAACTATTTGAATTGATTGCTCCTGCTATTGATTATAGTCCTTTTGAAAAATATTTATATGCTTATAATGTAGTTAAACATTTTAAAGAGTATAAGGAAAACGATGAAGATAAGCAATCTGCAAGAAATATATATAGTATTTTAGATAATGATTATATGGTTTGTGTTGGGTATGCTAATTTATTGGGTGATTTATTAGATAAATTAGGAATAGAGAGTTCTAGCTATGGTGTTACAGTTGAAACTGGATTAGATGGAATACCTAATGAAGATAAGCCATTACCTGATTTTGTATATGATGAGAAGAATGGTCAGTTAAAGGAGCTTGGACCAGATCCGGGTGGACATGCAAGGAGAATGATACACTTAATTGACCCAAAATATGATATTGATGGTTATTATTTTGCTGATCCAACTTGGGATAATGATATGGAACATGATACTTATAATTTTGCTTTAATGACTCAAGAAGAATATATTGGTTTAGATAGATATGATTACTATAAAACAAATAGTGTTGATGAATTATTCTTTGTTAAGAGTTTAGAAGAATTTTATTTAAAAATTAATATTTATTTAGATAAAAATAGAACGAGAAATGAATTAGATGTTGTACGTGGATTATTTTATGCATTTAAAGAATTAGATTTTGAATTTTATGAATTTTTAAAAAATAAGTATGGTGATGTAAATAGTTATAGTACGAAATTTACTAAAGATGAAATATTAAATATCTTGTTAGATGTGGGAGAAAAAATAGTACAAAAAAGTAATAATGTAGTAATTGGTCAGACATTTAAAGAAGGAATAACTACACTATATAGTCATTTTATTAGTGAACCGAGTGAGTTAGAAAGAGAAGTTAAAGAAACAATGGAATATAATAAAGAAAGACATGCAAAATGTTTTCCTATGAGATATAAAGTTGATGGAAATGATAATAAAATGGTAGTACTTAATTTATATAATAAATTTGACTTAGAAGAACAACCAAAGTTAGGAGTTTAAAAGGTATATTCTTAGTAACTAGTTTTGTTATAAAATGAAGTAGAAAGAGATGATATTATGAATGAAGTATTGGAAAATATAAAGAATAGAAGGAGTATTAAGAAATATAAGAGTGATATGGTACCACAAGATTTAATTGATAAAGTGGTAGAGGCTGGTACATATGCTCCCTCAGGATTAAATAAGCAATCTCCTATTATATTAGAAGTAACTAATAAAGAAATGAGAGATAAAATAGCTAGATTAAATGCTAAGGTGGCTTTAGTAGATGAAAATACTGATTTATTTTATAATGCTCCTGTAGTATTAGTTGTATTAGCTAATAGGGATGTTCCAACATATATTTATGATGGTAGTTTAGTAATTGGTAATATGTTATTAGCGGCTAATTCTTTGGGACTTGGTGCTTGTTGGATACATAGAGCTAAGGAAGTATTTGAAACTGAAGAAGGACAAGAAATATTAAAAAGTCTTGGAATAGAAGGAAATTATGAAGGAATAGGTAATTGTATTTTAGGATATCCAGATATGGAAGGTATTAATAAACCTAGAAAAGAAAATTATGTTTATAAAATATAAGATTGGGTGAGATGGAATGAAATTAAATAAGAGAGTACATTTAGGAAGTAATTATTATTATATTCAAGTAGATGTTGGTTATGTAAAAGATAAAACAAGTATTCCTTCTTTGCGTCTTTGTAATTTCTTTGATGATTATTGGGATGGTGGAGATTGTTCTTTGTTAATTGAGAAGATAGAAAATGACTATACCTCAAATAAAGCTAATGAATATGATGATAAAATTTCTTTCATGGGGGATGTTTTATATATTTATGATAGAATGCCTTTTATTAGTGGAGTGTATGATATTTATCCTAGTGAAAGTGAGAAGATTCCTTCTTCATTTACATTTATTTCTAAAGATGAGATAGAACAATATATAAAAGATTTTAACATACAAATGAAATATAGAGATAAAGCGAAGACTTTGAATGTTCTAAAATGATTGCTGAAAATAATTATAGATGTAATTGACAAATTCTAAATAATGAGTTAGTATTTAGTTAATTCGATGAGGAAGAACACGATTATTAAGGTGCTTGCTTTTAGAGAACTAGTGGTTGGTGAAAACTAGTAGAAGGCTTAATGATTACTATCTTCTGAGAGGTTTAATAAAACCCGGTTAAATTTTAGACCGTTATCTAAATTAAGTTAAATAAAGGATGGTACCGCATAACTTTGCTCCTTGCAAGTTGTGTGGTTTTTTAATTTATTAGGGAGTTGATGTAATGGATCGAACCGAGGAAATTGAAACCTTGAAAAAGGTTGTGTTTAATTTAAAATTACAGATGGCTATGAAGAAAAATAATAATGATGAATTATTGGAATTGTCTGAAAAAGCTCAAATAATACAAAGAAGAATTGATACATTACAAAAGGAAATTGAAGAATCTAATGGACAAGTTGGATTTGCATTTTCAGAATTGATAGATGTAACAAAAGTAAAGAAAGGAAGATAAAAATGGTAAATTTTAAAGAAGATGAAATATTAAACAAATTAAATCATAGTTGTGCACATTTACTTGCACAAGCAGTAAAACATTTATATCCACAAGCTAAGTTTTGGGTAGGACCTGTTGTAGAAGAAGGTTTTTACTATGATATTGACTTAGGTGATGATGTTTTAGTAGAAGAAGATTTAGAACGTATTGAAAGAGAAATGAAAAAATGTTCTAAGTCTGCTAAAAATATTATAAGAAAAGAGATTTCTAAAGAAGAAGCTTTGGAAATGTTTAAAGATGATGAATACAAGATAGATTTAATTGAAAGAATGGATGAAGAAGAAGGACCAATATCTTGTTATCAACAAGGAGATTTTACTGACCTTTGTAGAGGCCCACATATGGAAAATACTAAAGAAGTTAAGTATTTCAAATTAATTAAATTTAGTGGTGCTTATTGGAAAGGCGATGCTTCTAAGAAAATGCTTCAAAGAATATATGGAGTATGTTTTCCTTCACAAGAAGAACTTGATGCACACTTAAAAGAATTAGAAGAAATGAAATTAAGAGATCACAGAAAAATAGGTAAAGACTTAGAAATATTTATGATAAGTGATTTAGTAGGTAAAGGATTACCTATGTATTTACCAAATGGATACTTAATTTGGGACTTATTAGAACAATATATTAAAGGTAAAGAAAGAAATTTAGGATATTTACATGTATTAACTCCACCATTAGGAAATGTAGAGTTATATAAGACTTCAGGACACTGGGATCATTATAAGGAAAATATGTTCCCTATGATGAAAGTTGAAGATGAAGAGTTTGTTCTTCGTCCAATGAATTGCCCTCATCATATGGTTGTATACAGTAATAATGTACATTCATACAGAGATTTACCTATTAAGATCGGTGAAATAGCTAGAGATTGTCGTTTTGAATCAAGTGGTTCATTAAAAGGTATTGAAAGAGTTAGAACATTTTGTCAAAATGATGCTCACTTATTTGTAACTCCAGAACAAATTCAAGCTGAATTTAGTGAAGTAGTTAATTTAATACTTGAAGTTTACAAAGAACTAGGAATTAAAGATTATAGATTTGAATTATCTTTAAGAGATCCTGAAGATAAAGTTAAGTATTATCCAGATGATGAAATGTGGAATAATGCGGAGAATACATTAAGAAAAGTATTAGATGGTTTAAATTTAGATTATGTAGAAAAAATTGGTGAAGCAGCATTCTATGGACCAAAACTTGATGTTCAAGTTAAACCAGCTGTTGGACCTGAGTATACATTATCTACTTGTCAATTAGACTTCTGTTTACCAATGCGTTTTGATTTAGGATATATTGATAATGAAGGTAATAAACAAACTCCAGTAGTATTACATAGAGCAATATTTGGAAGTATAGATAGATTTATGGCTTATTACTTAGAAGAAACTAAAGGATATTTACCTGTATGGTTAGCTCCTAAACAAGTTGAAGTTGTACCAGTAAATATTCAATATCATGAAGAATATGCTAGGGAAATTTATGAAGCTTTAAAGAAAGCTGGTTATAGAGTAGCATTAGATGATAGAAATGAAAAACTAGGATATAAATTAAGAGAAGCTGTTATTAAAAAGATTCCTTATATGTTAATATTAGGACAAAAAGAAGTTGATGAAAAATTAGTTTCTTATAGAAGAGCTGGCAGTGAAGAAACTACTACTGTAACTTTAGAAGAATTTATTGAACTATTAAACGATGATATTCGAAATAAAGTAAGATATGATAAATAATTAGGTCAAAAGTGGAAGTTTTCCACTTTTTTCTTTTGTTGTTTAATATTTTTTTTGTTCTTTATTGAATAATTAGTTGAATAATGATATTATTTTTATAGTATGGTGAGGTGTGTTAAAATGGCAGGTAATGCAGGAACTGGTGGTTCTTTCGTTTTTGAAGCTGATTCAGACAAATTGGAAGAAATTGCTAGTGCTATGAAGAAAAAAATAGAAAGTGCAAAGGGATTTAGAGATTCTATTGCCAATACCATAACTACTTTGTCTACAGATGGTTCATGGTCAGGTGATGCAAGTGAACTTTTTGTCGAAAAAACAAATTCTTATAAAGATGAATTCGAAGAAATGACTAAGTGTTTAGAAACATATGTTGAGGTTATAAAAGATGTTTCAGGATCTATTGATAGATTAAATGAAGAAATAAAAATTATTTGCGGAAGGTTGGATTAATATGGGAAATCTTGGATATAATGAATCATTAGATGGTCATATTGCAAATATAGATAGTCTTTCTACAGAATTTTTAGGTGTTTTAAACGATATAAATGGAATTGTTGGAGAATCTATAAATATTTCTGGTGGAGCTATTTATGGTGATGCGGCGGCTAGGTTAGAACAAGTATGGGACGAAAAATGCGGTTCTTTTAAAGAATATTATAATTTATACCAAAATTTTGTTTCTCAACTAACACAAATTAGTAATGCAAATAAAGAAGCACAAGCAGAAGCTGATTCTATTTATGTGGAAGCAGCTGAGACAGCAGATAATGCTTAGAAAGGATTGATTTTTAATGGCAGCAATGAGAAGTCAAGTTTCACAATTGACAGAATATAGAGATGAACTAGTTAATATATCAAACAAACTAAATTCTTCTTTGATTTATAACACTGAGAATTCAGTAGCAGCTCTTTATGAAGAATTAAAGAAGTTTATTACTATATTAAACAATAATATAACAAATATACAACAAAATGCATCTGCTATAGATAGTAATAAGAAATGGTGATAGTATGTCAAGAATAAAAGTAGATAAAAATGAATTATCGTCAATAATTAGTCAACTAAAAAATACAAGAGATGGTTTATCTAGTGCATTATCAAGTGCGGTTTCTTCAGTACCTAAAAAAGTTGATTTATCGAGGTTTCCTTTCACATATACCGATAGGGTAAAAGAAACTGTATGGGATGAGGAAGAGTCTAAATATGTTGATAAATTTAAAACAGTTACTAGACATAGATATCAAAATGAAGGAAGAAGATTTAATTCAGCTATCTCTAATATTAATCCACAATTACAGAATGTAACTAATGGTTTGAAATATTTAGATAATGTAATAAATGCGCTTAGTGAAATTCAAAGTGCAGTAAATGAATTTGAAGAGACAGATTATACTGGAAGGTTGGCGGCTTTTAGTTTTGATTTTAATTGGAAAAATCCAGGAGCTACTCCAGCAATTGATTCGTTAGATAAAGATACTATTACGACTATTGCATTAGAAAATGGCTGGATAGAAACAGAAGAAGATTTCGATGAAGAAGATTACTATAATTTATTGTCTTATTTAATGAATATTGTTGGTGTTGATAAATTTGAAGATTTAACTACGACTGAAGATATTCTTGCTAGTTTAGAGAATTTCTTTGATGATGAAGATGGTGATGATGAATCTCCTGATGAGGAAGGAAAACCAGAGGATGGTGAAACATCTGAAGAGGGTGAAGAATCTGAAGGTGATGATGAAAAATCTGAAGAAGATTCTGAATCAGAAGATGGTTCTGAAGAAGGAGAAGATACTGGAGAAGAAGAATCTGAATCTAGTGAAAGTGAATTAGGCGACAGTGAAGAAGATGGTGCTCCTAAGAATGAAGATGAAAAAGGTAATGTCGGTGAAAAAGGACAACCAGAAATAAAAGAAAATAAACCTTCGCCGGAAATTAATGATAAAATTGTAACAAAAACCAATACTGTTGCTGATGCCGGAGAAAGAAAACAGGAAAAATCTCCTACAAATCAGCCTAGTTCAGGTGGCCAAAATGTTTATCATTCATCAGAAGATAAAAAGCAGCATAATGAAGAGAATGCTGTTAAGCATAATAATTATGAATCTATTTCTCAATCACATGTTGAGAAAAAAGAAGAAAATTTCGATAATAAACATAACGAAAATGTTCGACCTAAAGATGAATTTGATGCTTCAATTATGGATAAAGAAAATGTTGATGGTAAAATAGAAGCTTCTGATAATATTCCTAAGAATGATGTAAAAGCTGATGTAGGAATTAAGGATGTACTAAATAATAATGAGTCTAGTAATAATTCTAAGGATGATAATGTAGATTTACCAAAGATTAAGGATGATTTTAATAGAATTGATTCTTCAAATGGTACTGATAATTCTATAACAGATGATACTGGTGATGATAAAGTTGTTTCATCAGCTGTAGCTGGTGCTATAGGAATTGGTTCATTAATTGGTGGAAATACAGATGTTCCGACTATTTTACCAGGGTCTTCTGATCCGGTAGTAGGTGATTTTAACTATAATAATTTACTTAATACAGAAACAATAACACCAAATGGTTCTGGTACTTATCCAAATAATAATATTGATAATAGTACTATTTATGGTAGTAATAATAACAACAATAGTAACAATTATGACAATAACAATAAATATGATAATTATAATAATGTTGCTAATAAGTCTTCGAATTCTAATGAAGGAGTACTTGGTAAAGGTAAATCAAATTCAAATGGTTCTTCTATAAATAAAGAGAATGAAACAAATAATGTATCAGAAGGCTCAGTTCAATCTGGGACTCTAGGTGAAGCTTCTTATGTTGAAATGTTAGCTAAAGAAGAGAAAAAATATAAAATTGCTACTGCAACATCAATATCTGCATCTTTATTGATGTTAGGATTTAAGTATATTGGAGTTATTGGATGGTTAACTTTATTATTACTAATTGCGGCTATTATATTAGTTTATACAACTTATAGAGCTAGACATAAAAAGAAGAAAAAGAAACTTGAAGCTTTAATTAGAATAGAAAGAGAAAAATCTATATTTGAACGTGAGAAAGAAAAACATATGTCTTTAGAAGAAGCTGCTAGTGCTGAGGTAGTTGAAGAGACTTCTAGTGAAGCAGAAGAAACTTCAGAAAATATTCAATCAGAAGATATTCAAGAAGAAATAACTGAAAATAATGACATTCCAAAAGAAGAAGTTCAAGTACAAGAAATTGAACAAAATCTTCCAATACTTCCAGAGCAAAAAGAATTTCAAATGGCTGAAGAAGTTATTTACGGAGAAATGCCTCAAAAAAATCCTGAAATTGAAGTAAATGAAGAGAATGTTGAAAATTAGGATTTCCTAAAAAAGGAAGTCCTTTTTATTGTAATTAATAAATATTTAAGTTATAATTTTATATAGAATATGGGAGTGTGGCAGGTATGAAAATAATGTTAATGGATGCAACCAAATTAGTTAATTTAATTTTACCTAAAGAAGTGTTTGGTAACTATTGGATTGTTAATGCCAACAAAGATAATTTAGTTAGTGTACAAGCCATTGATAATAGTTGGGTTTTAAAAAGCAATAGTGAAGTAAAGGTATTTAGAAATGGTACAGCTGTTGATGAAGCGTTGATGGAAAGCGAGAAATTTTATACCTTAAAAAATATTTTAACTGGTGAAAGCTATGTTGTTTATACTTGCCCGGTATATGATGAAAATTCTCTTCAATTAAGACTTAATTATAACGTTAAAGCAAATGGTTCATCTTGGTATATAGGAAATAATGGATCACAGGATAATGCTTCTAATTTTCCTAATGTTATATCTTATGAGCAACCTGGTATTGCTAGAAACCAATTAAAAATTGTTTTTAGTGATGAAAAATATGCTGTTTATAATTTAAATACTTCATTACCAATGTATGTTAATGGAATTCCTTGTGAGGCTTCTGAATTAAGAAATGGCGACAATATATTTATGTTAGGATTTAAGTTATCTATAATTAATGATATCTTTTATGTAAATAATCCTAATAAGTTAGTAAAATTTGATTCTCAAGTATTTGCAATAAGACAACTTCCTACTTTGGATTACACTAAGATATCTAGTGAAGCGGATCCTGTTATAGAGATGTATAAAAAAGAAGATTATTTTTTAAAGCCGCCAAGATTCGATGAAAAAATTGAAGAAAAAGTTTTAGTAATCGATCCACCTCCAGCAGCTCAAAATCAAGAAGAGATGCCAGCTATATTTACGATGGGTTCTATGATGATGATGGGTATGAGCTCTGTAATGTCTGGAATTATAACTCTTACAAATGTACTTAATGGAACTACAGAACTTAGTACTGCATGGTCATCTTTACTAACTGCAGCTGCTATGCTTACTTGTATGTTGATACTTCCTACTTGTAGTAAAATGTATAATAAACATAAAAAGAGAATGTATGAAAGAAAAAGACAAGCAACCTATAGTATGTATGTTAATAAGAAACGTGAAGAATTCTTAACAGAAATGAAAAAAGAACAACAAATTCTTATTGATAAATATATTCCTTTAAAAGATGTTGGAGATATAATACTTTATAAAAAACGTAATTTATGGGAGAAAAATACAAGTGATTATGATTTCTTATCATTGAGATTAGGTATTGGTTCTATTCCACCATTTTTTAAGATAAATTATCCAGACGAGCATTTTTCAATGGAAGATGAAGATAATTTGATGGGATATTTAAGAGAACTTGAAAAAGAAACAAGTATGCTTGAAAATGTTCCAGTTACATATTCTTTTGTTGATAAATATATTACTGCTGTAATAGGTCAAAGAAATGTTACTAATCCTTTCTTAAGAGGATTACTATTACAGATATTTGCTTATCACGGATATGATTCATTAAAAGTTTGTGTTTTTACTAATAAAGAAAATGCAAAGTTTTGGGAAGATGTTAAAGATTGTCCTTATTTCTGGAATGATCAAAGAACATTAAGATTTTTTGGTACTAATAGTGATGAAATTAACCAGATTAGTTCTTATTTTGAAGAAATGTTAAGTTCTTTAAAGGAAGCTAACGAGGATAGAGGTAATTCTACTTCTAAAGAACCGTTAAAACTTAGTACTAGGTATTTGATTATAACTGATGATATTGATTTGGTTAGAAATGTTAGTTTAATTCGTTCTTTAATTGAATCAGAGAGTTATATTGGTATGAGTTTAATTATATTTACTGAGAAATTAAATTCTTTACCTAATGAAGTTGAACATTTTATTAGTGTAGATGAACGTTCTGGTGGAGTATTTGAACGAGTTCTTACTGGTAGTAAAAGAATTAATTTTGTACCTGATTTTATGTTTGGTTCTCTTGATAAATATGCATATGTTGTTTCTAATATTCCAATAGCCTTAAATGGTGGTAAATTCCAATTACCTGGTTCATATTCTTTCTTGGAAATGTATAATGTTTCTAATGTTAACCAATTGAATGCTCTTTCTAGATGGAAGGAAAGTGATCCTATTAACTCTCTTTCTGCACCAATAGGAATTAATGAATATGGAGATTTGTTTAAGTTGGATTTACATGAAAAGTCACATGGACCACATGGTTTAATTGCTGGTATGACTGGTTCTGGTAAGTCAGAATTTATTATTACTTTCATATTAAGTACTGCTCTTAATTACCATCCTTATGAAGTACAGTTTGTATTAATTGACTATAAAGGTGGTGGTTTAGCTGGTGCTTTTGAAAATAGAGAAACTGGTCTTAAATTACCACATTTAGCTGGTACAATAACAAACTTAGATGTATCAGAGATTAATCGTTCTTTGGCTTCTTTACAATCTGAGTTAAAAAGAAGACAAGCTATATTCAATAAAGCTAGAGATAAAGTTGGAGAATCAACTATAGATATATATAAATATCAGAGATTGTATAGAAATGGTCAAGTTGATAGTCCTGTCGCACACTTATTTATTGTTTCAGATGAGTTTGCGGAGTTGAAAGCACAACAACCTGATTTCATGAACGAACTTATTTCAACTGCACGTATCGGACGTTCATTGGGTGTTCACTTAATTTTGGCAACACAAAAGCCAAGTGGTGTAGTTAATGATCAAATTTGGTCAAACTCTAAATTTAAAGTATGTTTAAAAGTTCAAGATAGGTCAGATAGTCAAGAAATGATAAAAAGACCTGATGCTGCTTCTTTAAAAGAAACTGGAAGATTCTACTTACAAGTTGGTTATGATGAATACTTTGCTTTAGGTCAGTCAGCTTGGACAGGAGCTCCTTACTATGAATCTGATGTAAGAAAGAAAAAAGTTGATAATACTATAACTTTTGTTGATAATTTAGGAATGCCTTTTAAAATTGTTGATGATGGTAAACAAAATTTTACTGGTGTATTAAAGGGTGAAGAGTTGCCAAATATAATGAAATATTTAGTTGATATAGCTAAAAAAGAAAACATTAATATTAAACAACTATGGTTAAATTCTTTGGCTCCTGTAATATTTATAGATGGTTTAAAAGAAAAATATAGTTATAAAAAAATCGATTGTGATATTAACCCAGTAGTTGGTGAGTATGATGCTCCAAATTTACAAAAACAAGGATTACTTACTTTACCGATTACCCAAGGTGGTAACTGGATAATCTATGGTATGGCAGATAGTGGTAAAGAAGAAATGATTAACTCTTTAGTTTATTCATGTATTACTACATATTCACCTTTAGAGTTAAATATGTATTTGTTAGATTTTGGTGCTGAAACTCTTAAGATGTATAGAAAAGCTCCTCAAGTTGGTGATGTCATTTTACAAAATGATGTTGATAAAGTTACTAACTTATGGAGAATGCTTCAAGAAAAGATTGCTAGTCGTAAAAAAATGTTTGCTGATTATGGTGGAGATTATATTTCTTATTCTAAAGCAACAGGTAAAGTATTACCAAATGTTGTAGTTATAATTAATGGTTTTGAACTATATAATGAAAACTATGGAGATGCTACATTTGATTTACTGGCAACTATAACTCGTGATTGTCAGAAATATGGTGTTTATTTTGTAATGACTTCTAATACTGCTAATGGTATTAGATCAAGGCTTGCTCAATACTTACCAAATCATCTAGTATTCCAAATGAATGATAAATATGATTATAGTTCACTTCTTGGAAGAACGAAGTTAGAGCCTTCCGATATATCTGGTAGAGGTTTGGCAAAACTTGATGCTATTTATGAATTTCAAGCAGCTGTGCCTACTGAGAAAGAAAACTTAAATACAATGGTTTTAGAAAAGATTAAAACTTTATGTGAAAAATATCCTAATGGTGCTCCGAAAGTACCTGTGTTACCTGAAGTTGTTACTATAGCTGATGTTGCTGATTCTGTAAAAGGTCTTGCTTCTGTACCAGTTGGTATAGAAAAAGAATCTTTGAAAGTAAGATGTTTAGACGTTACAAAGAGTCTTGTTCATGTTATTACAGGAATGGAATTTGGCGAAATAAAGACATTTGGTGGTATGTTTATTAAAGAAATTTCTAATATTGTAGGTAAGAATTGTTACGTATTTGACTTAGAAAAATTATATAAAGATTATTCTTCTAATGTATCTTATTATGATACAAATATTTTAGAAGAATTTAAAACGTTTGGTAAATTTGTTTTTGATTCATTTACTAAATTTAAAGAAGCTGGTTTTGATGCTAGTGCATTAAAGGATCAAGGAGAGTATGTTTGCTTTATAGTTGGTATTGAAAAATTCAAAAATATCTTAGGCTCTGAATTTGAAGGTGCTTATGGTGGGTTATTGACTATGATTAAGTCGATGCCAAAATTCCATTTTATTTTAATCGATACATGTGATAACTTTAAAAAGCGTGAATTTGATTCATGGTATAAAGATACTATATCTGGTACTAAGGGATTATGGATTGGTAATGGAATGGGTACTCAATATACTCTTAAATCAACATTATCAACTAGAGTATTAGGGGCTAAGGTCGATAAGAATTTCGGTTATTATGTAGATGGAAACACAACTGTTTTAGTTAAATATATTTCTGAAGTTGGTGAGGAAGAAGTTTATGAAACTTTATAATTGAGAAAAGATGACTTTTGTTATCTTTTCTTTTTTAGTTTCGTTGACTTTGAATTTGAATTAGAGTATTATGTTTATATAAGGGTATAGTGAGTAGTTAAGGGGAATTGGTCGGAAATGGTAATGCTATCATATATTCTTAAATCTACTATTTTTAATAGGAGGGTTTATTATGAATAATAATAAGGTCTGTGTAGATTTGATTGTACCTGGCATTGAAGAAAGATACAATGTTTTTATTCCTGTTAATAAGAAGACTATTGAAACTATATTCCTATTAAATAAAGCTATTAATGATATGACTAGTGGAGCGTACGCCATGAATGAACATTTATCATTAATAAATGCTGATGACGGAACTGTTTATGATGTTGATAATACTTTTTTGGAAAACAACATTTTAAATGGTGCAAAACTAATATTATTATAGGAGGTGGATTATGAATAATTTTGAGTATGCACAAGCTGGTATGGAGGAAGCTATTAGCGATTTAACTGCTGCTAAAACTAAAGCTTCTGAAAGCTTTGATGAAATTAAAGCAGAGTTAAGAGATAATTTATTATCTGCAGGTATGAGCGGTTCTACTGCTGATGTTCTTTTAGAAACTTTTGAAAAAGAAGTAACTGAACCTGCTGAAAACTATTTACTAAATGCTGAACACTTTATTAAGCAAAATACAGAAGTTAAAGCTAAAATGGACGATAATAGTTCAACTAATATTAGTATTGCTTCTATGTAATATTTATCTATGATTATTTAGTGAAAGGAATGAATAAGAAATGAAAGAAAGCTATAATGCTGAAGCTGTTACAGCTGCTTTAAAAAATGCTGCTGCTAAAATTGATGCTACATGTACAGAGTTTAATAATCAACGTGAGAAAGTATCTGCTCAATTAAACGCATCAGGTTCTGCAATGGGTGGAACACTTGGTCAAGCTGCAAATGCTGCTTTTGAAAATGAGAATGTAGCTGCATTCGATAATTTGAAAAAGAATATTAACTCATTTATGAGTAGATGTGAACAAATTGCTAGAAATACTGCTTCTACTGAAGATGCAACTGCAGCAACATATTCTCAACAAGTTTAATAAATAAGTACTGCGTTAATGACGCAGTATATTATAAGTAAAAGAAAATATTCTTTTATTTATAATATACTTGGAGTACTGGAGGGATAGGTATGGATTATGATGTAGCTGCTAATTTGAGTGAATTAGAGAATTTGGCTGATGGAATAAAAGAAAAAAGAAGTGAATTAGCTACTTGTATTAATAATATATATAGTGTGATTAACAATATGCAGAATTCTTGGCAAGGGGAAAGTTATAATACCTTTAGTAACGAATGTTATAGTTATGCTTCATCTTTAGAAGCTTTAGTTACACTTCTTGATGCATTTGAAAAATTATTTAGAGATGAAGTGTATGGTAATGCGAAAGATTTTATAGACGCTTGCGATACTGCTTTTAGCGAATTTTAGTGGAAGGATTGATTTTTTATGGCTGTTGATATACCTACAGAAGTGGCTTTTGATTATACCCCTGGAGAAAGCACTACTACGGCTACTGCTCCTACTATTGTTATACCTCCTCAAGTTTCATTGAGTTCTGGCAAAGTAGAAATAATTAATACTACTGAGTTAACAAGTTATGCTCAGGAATTAGATGATGCTTTTACAGAATTTGGTAAGGTTTTAGCTGAAGTTAATGAACTTGTTAATACATCAGTAAACGTTACTCCTGATAGTAGTGTTTATGGAGCTTATGGAGCTAAACTTTTAAATTTATGGAATAATAACACATCTACTTTTAGTGATTTTAAAACTAATTTTCAAGCTTGGTCACAGGCAGTTGCAGTTATTTCGAAAAATAATGAAATTACTGAAGATTTAGTAAAAACTATATATGCAAATAGAACTACAGGAGCTGATTTAATGGCTTTGGATGGCACTTCTTATGTCTCAGAATTGAGAGAAGAAGCTGTTGATGCTTATAACGCAAAAGCAGTAGAGCAATCGAATGCTGCTGATGCTGAAAGTGTTGGCTGGAGCACTTATGAAGATGCTGCTGCATATAATTCAGGAGTAATGACAGAGTCAGAGTTTGCTAGGCGTTGTGGGGTGAATGGTTATACATGTACGGATGCTAATGGTAATTCTGTTACTGTAAATAGTTATCAAGAGTATTTGGATGTTATGTACGAAAAGTATGGACCTGGTTCTGTATATGCTAATGGAATCAACGAAACAATTGAAATTGACTCAGGGGATTCTTCTGCTTCCTCTGATAATTATTTTATTCAAAGAGGTGACACTTGTATTGTGCATGGTCAAGAGGTTAAATTCTTTGCTCGTGACGGCTCTTATAATTATTATGTAGATGCAAATGGAAATATTTTAATAGATGCTGATGGTGGTTTGCGTTCTCTTGATTGTAATGAAAATACGTTTAATATAAATTATTTAAAGGATTTAGAAGGTGGTTTTTATGGTGCTATTACTACAACTCAATCTGGTGCTTCGTCAATGGGATTGCCTACTGAAGTAACTGGTAGTAATACATCTTATGATATGTACTCTTCACCTGATGAATATGTTGATCCAGCGACTATTTCTCTTGAAAATGCTCGAACTTATACTACAAACAATGGTTTTAGTGAAGATTTATTGAGCGGTGAAGATCTTCCTGAAGTATTGGTATTTGATCATAATTTAGATGGACCTGGTTGGGGATTTGCTCACCCTGATATAAAAACAGCTTCTAATGGTCAAGTAACATTAGTTTATGATGAACGTTCTGGTATGTATTATCAACTTGATGATAGTGGTACATATATTAGGGATGCTTATGGATATACACCAGAAGATTTGGCTAAATATGATGTAGAGTAGTTTAAACTATTTTATTTTTGAATGATGATGTGCTTTTGGTACTTGTTGGTTTTAAATTCTAAAATGATATTATTTAATGATTTTTGTCATTTTGGATTGATTAATATTAAATAAATAGTTTAATAGTTTTGGAAGGTGATAGAAATGGCTATGGTTTATGATAACGGAGAGAAAGTAGTAAGTGAATTGAATTCTTTATCTGTTAGTTTGAATGGCTTAAAGTCTGTTTGTGGGGATAATCTATTATTTATGGACAATGATAATTGGGCAAAAGTTAAGGAATACATAGAAAAGATGCAAGTAGAAATAAAAGACATTAGTGGTGAATTAAAAAGTATTCTAAATGAAATGAAAGTTATCAGCAAAGAAGTTGAAGAAGTAAAAGATAGGAGTTGAGTATATGGCGAACGTTGTAAAATATAATCGTGCTAATAAAAAGTCTGCTATTTCTAATATTTCTTCTTGTAACGAACAGATAGGAACAGTTAAGGAATATTTAAGTAGCTTTCATGATGATGCTGTTAGTGAATATTCCACTTGGAATAATTATATTACTCCTATTACTCATTATGTTCTGGAAAATGGAGACGAGAAAACTCTTTATTATTCCAGATTTAATAATTGTACTTTTAGCACTTATAATAGTGCATACAATAGTGCAGATCAAAGTTGTAGAAGATATAAAGATAATTTTACTTCTAAACTTTCATCATTTAGTGCAAAGTGTAACAAAATTTGTAACAATGTTGAGACCTCATTAAAAAAAATTACTGATTGTTTAAATGCAATAGAAGTAGCAGCTGACGCATTTAATAATTCTAGTGTTAGTCTTTCTGATATTATTGATAGTTTGGAAGGGGCTGGATTAGCTGATAATATTACGATTGAAACTAATGGAAATACTGAAATAGTTTATTATAATGTTTATGATAGTAATGGTGAATTAGTTGGACGATTTACTATTGCAGAAATGGTTAACTCTTTTTATACATATGCGGGTTCTGCAATGTCTAGTGTTGTTTCGGCTAATGTATTAATAGATGGGTATGACAATATGTCTGATGCAGAAAAAGATAGATATTTAAATAATCTAGTATCTGGTATTGGTAATAATGTTTATCAATTAATGGGTGCTGGTTTTATGTCTGTAGCTGCTGAAGGAGATATAAAAGGATTATACGAAGCTGTGTATGGTAGTGGCACTTATGCTAGTTTAACTAGTGAATATGGTAGTTTATATGGAGACGATGATAATAACAAACTTAATTTATTAAGTTCGGCTGAAGTAGAAAAATGTGGTGGTTTCTTAACTGGTGGTGCTGCTATTGCGGCAAGTGCGGCATATACATTAGGAGACAATTTATACTCTGATGAACAAGCTCAAGAAGCTAAGGAAAGAATAGCCGGATACGAAAATACAGCTAAGGATGAAAGTGAACCTGAGGTCGATGATGTGACTCCTTATACTGGTGATAGAGGTACCGGTGCTAAACCAACTCCTGACTATGGTGCAAGTGATGATGATATTGACACTTTAGAACCAGATGATAATTCAGATGCTGATGATATTTTAGATACTGATGATAAGGTTGATGAATTACCTGAAGAACCAGCAGAAGAAACTCCAAATGAGATGGATGATAGAATAACTGAAGTTGTGGAAAGTTCTATTCCTGATACTCAAGAAGATTTAACATTGTCTAACGATGATATTGATGCAATGGCAAATGAAGAGTTCTTTAAAAATTATAATGGTGAGTCATTGACTGAACGTAGACAAGCTGATGTAGATGCGTTTGAAAATTTATATAATCAAGAAAATAAAGAAGAATTAGCTAATTTATTTGAGGAGATAGGTTATTCTAGTGATGAAGTATCAGCTCTTATTGAAAATAAGGAACTTGGATTACAAGCTTATATGTTAAATTCTCAAAATAAGGAAATGGCTGAAATAGCTAATAAGATTGCTGAGGATATGGGAGTAAATGATTTTGATACCGTATATGATGATGCTCCTAATTATAGTAATTTTAGTGATGGTGATGTTCAAGCTGCATTGTCTGATATTTCTGGAAATGAATCTATTGCAGATGTAAAAAATAGCTTTGATACAGCTAAAAACTCATATATTGAATCTGTTTCAAAGGCAAATGATTCAATAGCTACTGCACAACAAGCTAAGACTAATTTAGAAACAGTAAAGGCCGAAATAGAGGCTCAGTCTGGTACTGATACAAATAATTGGACTGATTCTCAAGTTGAAAAGTATAATAATGCAACACAATCTTATAATTCGGCAGTTGCTCAAGCAAATGAAGATGTCGCTGCAGCTGGAGAAGCTAAGAACAATTATATAGAAGCGAAGAATACTTACGAAGAAGCAAAAAATGAATTATATGATCAAATAAAAAAAGAAGTTCAAGGTAATGGTGGAGATGTTTCTTCGGATAATAATGAGAATGTTGAAAATAGTGGAACAGGTTCTTCTGATAGTGATATTATTGATGATTTCTTGAGTGCTACTAAGACAAGTGAAGATGTTAGTGATTCAAATAGTCAAGGACAAAATGATTATGACTCTGTTAACAATGCACAAGATAATAGTAACAATAGTAACAATAGTAACGATAATAGCAGTACTGAAAGTAATTCTTCAGAAGAAACTGAAAGTAATGATGATATTTTAAAACAATTTTTAGGTATGTAGAATAATAGGAGGATTGAAATGAAAGAAAAGTATTTACCAATTGGAACAGTAGTTTTATTAAAAGGTGGAAGAAAAAGAGCTATGATTACTGGTTTCTGTTCTGTAGCTCAAGAAAATCAAGAAAAAATATATGATTATAGTGGTTGTGTATATCCTGAAGGATATTTGAGTTCTAATCAAGTTTGTTTATTTGACCATGACCAGATTGAAAAAATATTCTTTTTAGGATATGAAGATGAAGAAGAAAAGGCCTTTAAAGATAAACTAAATAAAATAGTTGCTTCTATTGAAGGTGGAGATAATTCTTCAGCTTCTGTTTCAAACGAAAGCATGGTTGATGAAAGTACTGGTACTGTTGCTTCTAATAATGTTGATGAAGAAACGGCTTCTTCTGGTACTTTTACGCCTTTTGCTAGTAATTAATTGATTTGGGTTGTTAATTTTTATTTATTTAAAAATTTAATGACAATAAAAAAAAATGATGTTATAATCATTGTTATAAGGGTATGATAATTGTTTAGGGGTGTTTGGAATAATCAAGCATGTTTCTTTGATTTATATTCTTATAATAAATATTATGGAGGTGAAAATATGGCAAGTTCATTAATTATCGATACTGATTTAGTTAACACTTCTGGTAGTGGTATTAACGCTAGTGGTGTAAATTTCCAAAACGAAGTAGCAAGTTTTAAATCTCACGTTAGTGCAATTTTATCTATTTGGACTGGTGCTGATGCTGATGAATTTGGGACTGTTGCTGAAGATGTAGCAGCTTTACTTGATAAAGCTTCTATTACTGTACAAGAAGTTGGTGAACATCTTGTTAACACAGCAACTGCTATGGATCAAACAGTTGAAGAAAACAAAGGCAGAATGTCTGCTGTATAAGAATGAATATAAGAAAGGAAAGTGATTTCAATGGCAGTTAATACTTTAGATTATGAATCATATAAAAGTGAGCATTCAGCTATTAATACATGCATCAATAATATTGAAGCTGAGTTGAATACTGCAAATACAAAATTAAATGAAGCTACTGCTGATGCTTCAGGTCAATGGGCTTCTACTGATGTTGATGAATGGAATCAAATTTATAAAGATATAAACAGTAAGTTCGAAAGACTTCAAGCTTTAATGCAAGCATCAGGAGTATCTGCAGAAGCTACACAAGCTACTGAAAGTGCTTATAGTGGTTTTACTACTTCTGCATAATTTTATGTACTACATTAAGTAGTACATTGTAAATTACTAAACACTTAGTGATTTACAATGGATTATTTAAAAAGGTGGTGTTTATATGGGCTGGGATTTTACAGCTGATAGCGATATACAAAATAGCTTGGCTAGCAGTTTAGATACTGCAGCAGATAATTTTGATGAACGTGTTGATGCTTTGTATTCGGAAATTGATTCTATGGGCTCAAGTGGAAATTGGATTGGAGAAGATTATGATGCTTTTAATACTGGTGTTCACGGATATGAAAGCGCTTTAGATGATTTGTCTGATGGAATTAGAATGTATGCAGAACATTTTAGAAAAATGTCCACCGGTACTGAAACTCTTGCTTCAGATTTAATTGCAATTGTTCAAAATTTGACTGGTACAGCAGGCGGTAGTAGTGGTACTGGCGGGTCCGGTGGTGGTACTGGTGGCGGAACTACCTCAGAAGGTGGAGATGGCTTAAACGCCATAAATGCCCCTGCTAATGATGGTCAGGGCTCTAGTGCTAATGGTGATAATAGTGTTGATGCAGTTGCTGAAACTGATGAACCGGGTTTCTGGGATAAATAGGGACAGAGATATGCCGATGATTGGGGCGAACTTTCGGGTTCAGTATCTGAACTTTGGTCTGGAGCTGATGGTTTATGGTCAGGTGTTGGTGCTGTAGTTGGCACTGTTGGAGAAGGTGCTTTATTTCTTGTGGATGGTGCTGTCGACACTCTTGAAACTGCTTCTGATATGATTGGTACTGGATGGAATTGGCTTTTAGATGCAGGTAATACAAGAGCTACTTCAGGAGGCTATGATTATTGGAGCACTGTTGGTGAAGATTTTGCTGAAAACTGGGATTTTTCAACTGCTGATAATTTTGCGGAAGGTGTTGGTGTAGCGCTTACAGGTACAGTTAGAACTGTGGTAGATGCTGCTCAACTTGTAGGAAATGTTGCTGTTGATGCAGTAGAAGTTGTAGGAGATGTTGCCGATACTGTTGTTGGTTGGGGGAAATCTCTTGTTAAATGGATATTTGATTAATATAGAAGGTGGTTGTTAATATGACAGAAAAAGATCGCAAGGTGCTTGGACTTGAAAGATGTGTTATTCTTCAGGCTATAGCTGAAAATTATTTGATTAGAACGAAAGGTAAGAAAATTTCTGATGAATATCCTGGATTAGAAGAAAAATATGGCGTTTTAGCTGATCAGCATATTCATTTGTTGAAGGAATTCCTTATGGATGAGTATAAAGCAAGAAATCTTGATTTGAATGAATGTATAGTGAAATCTGGTGAAAGTGTAATTCTTGAAGATAAATTAACTGACTATGAGAAGAATGTTTTGATTAGGGAAGCTGATATTGTTTTGTTAACTTATTGCACTGTTGAAGATAGAAAAAAAGTATTTTTAAAAAATAAATAGGTATTGGAGGTAAATAATATGGCTGATAGAACATTTAAATATGATGCCATTGCTGGTAGTTATCAAGAAATGAATAATATTAATAATGATATCGCTACTATTTTAAGTGATATTAATCGAGAAGTAGAGAATAAGGTAAATGTGTGTGATGAAGCTATTTTTGGTGATTTAGGTAAGCAAATGTTACTCGATTGGGATAATACATCTGCTAATTTTGATAGCTTCGTTAGTAAGTTTAATAATTGGTCTACCTTAGTTACTCAAGCCGCAGGTAATTATAGTCAGTTTGAATCAGATATAAGTGGTTTTAAACAAGCTAATCCATTAGGTGTTACTAGTGGTGGAATTACTGATGCTTATACAAACACTGGTTTTTATTCTAATAGCTATTCCTTAGATGAAATTAACCAATTATCTTCGTTGGCCCAATTTTATGAATTAACAGGTGCTACTTATGTTGATACTGGTATGGTATCTTTTGCTAAGAAAAATAAAATATATAATATTGTAACTGATGGTCTTACTATAGTGTCTACTGCTTGTTCTGCCTTTGCTATATTTAAAGGTTTATCTGCTGCTTCCTCTACTGTAAGTGCTGCAAATAGTGCTGCTAGTGCTAGTGCAGAAACTGCTGCAAATTCAGCAGCGTTAAATTTAGCTAGTAAATCAGCTGGAGGTTTTGCATCAAGCAATTTAGCAAGAGCAGTTGGAGGAGGAAAAATTTTAAACTCTGGCTTTGTGTCTGGTTCTATTAAAGCCGCACAGAACGCTGCTATGACAGCTACTTGGTATGCAAAATTTGCTGGTACGTATGCCGCTAATATTGCCAAAGGTACTATTGGTAGTTCCGCTTTTTGGAGTTCAGTTAATTCAGGCATTCAATCTGCTGGTTTGGCTACTGGCGTAGTTGCTTCATCTTCTGGTGTGCTTTCTAGTATTGGTTATGCTATTGGTTCTAATTATGATCCTACTAAATATGCATCCGGTTATGAAAATTCCCTTATTGCTACGGGGACTTCTCTTACAATTGATAATCAAGATTATGTTTTTGTTGGATCAACTAGTAATGGTACTAATATATTTTCTAATGAAAATAATGAAATATTCTATTATGGTGAAAATGGAATACAGCATGCTACAGTTACAAACTCTTCCGGTACTAACGTAAATGCTACTTTTGATAATATAGGTGGTCAATTCCAATTGAATTTAGGTAATGAAGTAGTTACAGAAAATGATAGTTTGAATACTTCGTTTGATGTTACTTACGATGAATATTATGATTCAATTGCTAACGATATTTCTACTCATCCAGATATTGTAGAAGAAAATAATTAGTTTAGGAGGAAAATATATGGGATATGTAACAAATAATGGTACCTATGTAGAGGATGATGGTACTACTACAAAAAAAACACTTTATTCTTGTAAACAAAAAGGGTTACAATATACTACTATTGGTGATGATATTAAATCTGACTTTGATTTTTTATTAAAAACAGGTAGTATTGCTCAAAACTTGGATTCTATGTTAAAAGAGTTGAATATTGCTTCTAGTAATACTAGTGCTTTTCTCTTTGAAAATGGTAGCTCTGTTAATTCTATTGATGAAGCTTATCAAGAAATTGAAACTGAAGTTGAAAAGTTAAAGGATTTATTACAGACTTTGCATGATGCTTTTATCACTGATATTGATAATGTTAATGCTGAACTTGAAGTTAATTTTGGACATTGGATAGGAACAAAAGCTACTGCTGGTAGAACTGTTGTTACTGAAAATAAGTGATAGGAGGTTATTTATATGGCAGTTGTAAAAATTAATAGTGCTGAACTTGAAGCTATTGAAGAACAAATTGTAAAAGCTAGAGAATATATAGATGATGCTGAGAGTGAATGGGGCGAAAATTTTGATAATTTGTATTATGCTTTTATAGAAAATGGTTTTTTAGATGATTTATACGAAGATGCAAAGAGTAATTATTATTCGTTAAAAAAATGGGGAAATGCTCTTTCGTGTACTGCTGGTGGAGCAATTCTTGGTTTGAATTTTGGACCTATTGGTGGAATTGTTGGTGCAGTTATTGGTGCAATTTTTGGTATTACTATGGCAGTTATAACTGATCCTGTATGGCTAGAGTATTCTAAAGATGCTTTTATAAATTTACTTACTAATTGTTATTATGGTAATGATGATAGTTATATTCAACTTGTTAATGTAGCGACGATGCTTTATAATTGTCAGGTATCTATGGAAAAAATTAAAACTTTAGTAAATGATTATCAGCAATTATATGCTAATTTAAATGCTACTGCTGATGCTATGGGAGTAGTTACTACTTTAGCTAGTGATGGTACTACTGTTTTAAGTATTGATACTGAGGTAACAATTGATGGTCAAACTGTTCAATTATCGACAAGTGAAGCTTTAAATGCTTTATATACTTATGAAAATGTTGTTATGTCTGCTGAATTTGAGGGTGAATATTTAGCTAGTTTGGGATATGAAGTTGATTTTAATTCAATTGTTTCAAACGCTAATTCATTTATGACAAGTACTATTTCTAGTGGATTATATTCTCATGAGTTTATTGAAGGAATATTACCTACTTATACTCCGGATTCTGATGCTGCTACTGATAATGTCGTTAATGCTTTAGAAATGGATGCTTCTGGTGTTCAATCATTACTAAATAGTGTAAGTAATTTAAATATTTTTCAAGGCTTGGGATTGGTTGGTGCTTCTATGCTAGCTGGTTCCGTTAGTAAACCTGCAGAAGATGATAATGGCTCTGATGGTGGAAATAACGGCGGAAATAACGGCGGAAATAACGGCGGAAATAACGGCGGAAATAATGGTGGGAATAATGGTGGAAATAACGGTGGAAATAACGGCGGAAATAATGATAGCATCGATGATAAAGATGAAGAAGATAAAACTGTTGATATTAAGTTAACTGAATTGATTGAATTAGATATTCCTGATGCACTTGATGAATTAGCTATTGATGGTGAAGATATTGACGAGATGGCTAGAGAACTATTCTTTGAAAAGTATCAAGGTGCTGATTTGACTGCTCGTAGACAAGAAGATTATGATGCTTTTGAGTTATTATATAATAGAGATGATAAATCAGAATTAATTGCCTTATTTGAAGGTATTGGTTATGGTGCAGCTGAAGCTGTAGGACTTCTTACTGATAAAGAAGTTGCTCTTCAAGCATATATTTTAAATTCTCAAAATAAAGAAATGTTAGAAATTGCAAATGGACTTGCAGCTGATTATGGAATAACAGATTTTAAATCTTCATATAGTGATGCTCCTGATTATCTTGATTTTGTTACTGGTGATGGACAGGCTGCATTGACTGATTATTCTAATAGTAAAGAAGTTGTAGAAGCTAAAACTGCTAGAAATGAAGCTAAAGAGGCTTATTCAAAAGCGGTTACTGATGCAAATGAATCTATTTCTAATGCTAATCAAGCTAAGAGTGATTTGGAAGCATTGAAAGCTGAAATTGAGAGTACTTCTGGTACTGATAGTTCTAAATGGACTGCAGAACAAGCTGAGAAATATAACGAGGCTGTTGATGCTTATAATGAAGCTGTTCAAGAAGCTAATGATAAGATGGCTTTAGTTGATGAAGCTAAGGAAACTTATACTGAGGCTGTAGATTCTTATGAAGCTGCTAAAACTGAATTTATTAATACTATAAAGAGACAAGTTCAAGAGGGTAATGGTTCTATTTTACCTGGTGAAGCTTTGATTGATTCTCCTGGTAGTTCATCTAATGGTGGTTCATCTAGTGGTGGTTCTTCTAATGGAAACTCTTTTAGTGGTAGTACATTTGAGAGCTCTGATGCCTCAAGTGGTGACTCTAATAATGATACTAGTGATAGTGATTTAATTGGTGGCTTCTTGGATTTGGCTGGTAAATAATAAAATGGAGGGTTGTATAGTATGGGAAAACTATTACCGATAGGTACAGTTGTTAGATTAACAGATGGTAGCAAAAAGTTAATGGTTACAGGTTATTATTCAAAAGTACCTAATGAAAATAAAATATATACGTATAATGCTTGTGTTTTTCCTGAGGGATTTATGGAAAATACATTTTGCTTATTCGATGCAAACCAAATTGATGAGGTATTATATTTAGGTTTGGAAAATGATGATTTTAAACAATACCTTCAGAATCTTGATTCTAGATTCGATGTATCGTCCGGGGTTATTTCAGCTGATACTAGTATTGGTAGCTTAGGTGAAACTAAGAGAAGGGGACGTGTTCCAAAAGCTCCTACTAAACCTTTATCTGCTTCTGAAATGCGTGCAAAATATGGGGTTAATAAAGTTTCTGGCAATCAATCTGAATCTGTAAACTCAAGTGATTTTGTTTAGGAGTGGTTATGATGAAAGAGAAATATTTACCAATTGGTACTGTCGTTCTTCTTGAAGGTGGTACTAAACAAGTTATGATAACAGGTTTTTGTGCTGTTGCTGATTCTAAAAAAGATAAAATTTTTGATTATCGTGGTTGTCCTTTTCCTGAAGGAGTTATGGAGTCGGCTGGTGTAGCATTATTTGACCATAGTCAAATAAGAGAAATTTGTCATATAGGATTTGAAAATCCTGAATCAATTGACTTCTCAGATAGATTATTAATTATCGAAGAGAAACTTGCAAATAAATAAAAACACATTTTTGATGTGTTTTTTGCTTGCAATAATTATATAATAATTGTATACTTAATTTGACCTTTTTACTTTTATAATTTAGTTTTTAAGATTAAAACCACTATGGGATAACTCTCTTTTATGCTTATAGTGGAGTTTTGTTGTGATAGGAAGTGAAGGTGATACAATGGCAATAACTGGTAGAGATTTAGAACTTGAAGAGAGAAGACTTGATGAAGTAGTTAAATTACTTGATGACAAGTTAGCTTCGATGGGGGAAGATATCTTTGAAGATGAGGATAAATTCTTAGAATTCAGAAAGTATACTTGGGATAATATGAGAGCAATGGATGCTCAAGAATTAAATCAAGCGACTGTAGAAAGTGAATTTGAAGCTAATAAGATATTTATGAAGCAAAATTATTTTAAAAAGCTTTATAGAATTAAAGATAATCCTTATTTTGCTTCAGTTGTGTTTGAGGATGAAGATAACGAAAGATATAGTGTATATCTTGGACTTACTTACTTAAAAGATGATGATTATGGTAACATAATATATGATTGGAGAAGTCCAATATGTAGTTTATTTTATGATTTTGAAGTTGGACCTTGTGCATATGCTGCACCTGGTGGTCCAGTAAAGGGTCAACTTATTAGAAAAAGACAATATAAAATTAAAGATAGGAAATTACTTAGTGCCTTTGATAATTCGATGAATATTGATGATGAATTATTACAAGAAGTACTAGCTACTGATAGTAATGATAAGATGAAAAATATTGTTAATACTATTCAACAAGAGCAAAATAATGTAATACGTAATGTAAGAGATAAAACTTTAATAGTATCTGGTATTGCTGGGAGTGGAAAGACTAGTGTTGCGCTACATAGAATTGCTTTCTTATTATATAAAATTAAAAATTTAACTAGTAATGATGTTTTGATATTTTCTCCTAATCAGATATTTACTGAATATATTTCTAATGTATTACCAGAATTAGGTGAAGATAATACTTTACAAACTACATTTAATGATTATTTGAGTAGTAGTATTACTGAATTTCAAGAAGTTGAACCTTTTATGGAATTTATTGGGAAATTTTATTCTGAAAAAGTAAAGAATCCTGAATTAATAAAGTATAAACAAAGTGATTCTATAATAAATGATATTAACTTATATATAGAGGATTATGTTAGAAAAGCTAGAATGATTAGTGATTTTACTGAAAATAAAGTATATACTGTTTATAAAGATGAGATTAATGATTTATTACATAATAGATATAATACATTGCCTTTTTTTGAAAGAGTTGATGTTATAGCTGAAAAACTAAGTGAAGCCAATTATAAGGGAAGTATAAAAAAGAAACCGACTTATAGAAAATTAATTATGGAAAATAGTAGTTTTAAAAAAGATTACAAAGATATATTTTTGGGGTTCTTTTCTAGTCCTTTTTGTAGAATCAGATTTAATGATGAAGAGATAAAAATGTTTAATAAAAGTAAAGTTATTGGTTATGATGATGCTTTGTTACTTGTTTATATGAAAGGTTTATTAGAGGGATTTCCTTATGAAAGAGATATTAGACAAGTTGTAATTGATGAAGCTCAAGATTATAGTTATTTACAATATTTAATTATTTCTAAAATATTTAGAAATAGTAATTTTACAATACTCGGAGATGTTAATCAAACAATAAATCCTTATTATAAGTATGATAGCTTGGATATACTTGCTAATATATTTAAACAAAGTAAATGCATTAGTTTGACTAAGACATATAGGTCTAGTCCTGAAATAATTGAGTTTACTAATAAAATACTTGGTCTTAATCATGTATGCGCAATTAGAAAGACTGAATGTGTTCCGTTGATACATAGAACTGATAATACTAAGTTATTTGATGATATTGATTATTTAAAAACAAAGTATAAGTCAGTTGCTGTTATAACAAGAGATAATAATACTTCTATTAGGTTATACGAAGAGTTAAAAGATACTTTTCCTATTTCTTTGTTAAATGGTCAGAGTGAGGAATTTAATAAAGAGTTAGTTGTATTACCTGCTTACTTAGCTAAGGGGTTAGAGTTTGATAGTGTTATTGTATATAGTGATGATGATAGTAAATATTTAAAGAATGAGAAAAATTTATTATATGTAGCTTGTACTAGAGCTCAGCATGAGTTAATAGTTTATTCTGGTAGTAAGAAGTAATATAGAAATGTATTACTTCTTTTTAAATTTGTTTGACAAACTTATAATATATTTATAAACTAAATATTACTGAAGGGGAGATTTGATATGGCGATTACTGCTGTTGATAAGATGAAAATAGTTAAGTATTTAAAAGAGAATCCTATTGGAGATATATATTATTTAGATTTATGTGATGCTTTAGGTAAAAGAGGTAAAATTGAGGATATTGAGTTTCTTGAATTTTTTGTTGATTCTGTTATTAATGAATTCAATAAGAATGTTAAGATATCAATGAAATATGTTACTAAGTTAGTTTATACTATAGATTCTTTTTTAGGATGGGTTCATGATGCTGGTACTGAAATAAATGAGATTTTATTAGATAAGATAAGAAGTCTTGAAGAGTATTATGATAATTATTTAAATAGAAATGAATTTGATATAGATTTGGAATTTACTGATAGATGTTTAGCTGTATTATTAGAATCTGTTAATGAATTATATCCTAAGGATTCTAAAGGAGAAAAAAATGATTCTGTTGTTCAATATTTAGTAAGAATAGATGAATTAGAAAAGGAATTAGGAAGTTTAAAAAGAGAGTATTCTGATATAGTACAACGTTTTGATAGTTTAAAAGAAAAGCTTGATAAACAAAGTATTGAGTTTGGTAAAAAGAGTTCTGAGTTAGCTAGAAATGTTCAATTAGTTGAGAATAAAAATAAAGATATAGAAAAGCTTAATGTTATTATTAATTCTTTAAATGAAAATATTGAGTTACTTGAATGTTCTTTAAATAGTGTTAGAAGTGAAAATATTGAATTAACTTTATATAAAGGTAAGTATGAGGAGATATTAGGTGAGCTTGAGAAAGTAAAAGCTGAAGTTGATGGTATGATTAAAGCTAAAGAAGAAGCTATTTTAAAGGAAAATGTTGATAAAGAAGTAGAAAGTCTTATTTATAGGAAATTGATTGTTGAACAAGCTAATATTAATGATATATTGGATTATCTTGATAAAGAAGGTTATTCTTTAAGTAAGAATGAAGTTTATAATATGTTGAGGAGAATGAAGTGTAAGATTAATTTAGTTAATAGTTCTTTTTCTTTATCTCCTTCTTATAAGATAGTTGTTCCTAAGGTTATGGAGAATGGTATATTTGATATTGGAGTTCCTATGGATACAAAAGTATATGATATATTGTTAGTATCTGATTTTCATTTAAGGGAGATAAATGATAAAGTACTTAGTAATGTTTCTAATATGTATGAATATTGTTCTAATCAGGGTATTAATTTGATTATGAATTTAGGAGATTTTTATGATCATTTATTAGTAGGAGATAGATTTGAAAATGCTTGTAGTAATTATCGTTTAGTTGAAAAGAGTATTTCTTTGTTACCTAGATGTGATGGTATATATCAGGCTATATTGGGAGGAAATCATGATGGGAAGATTCTTAGATATGGTTTTGATCCTATTGATATGTTAACTCAAGAGAGAGAAGATTTTATTAATCTTGGATATAAGCATTGTACTATTACACTTAATGGTAGCAAGAGTGTTTGTAATAGTTTTGATTTGCATCATCCTAGTGGAATGTTTTTTGATTTATCGTTAGGGGATGATGGCGTTGCTTCTGAAAATATATTAGGATATTTAAATCAATTATATGAGGGTATTGGTAGAAATAGAGATGATTCTTTTGTAGATTTATTTGGTCATACTCATAAGAGTCAATATAATTTTATGGATTCATATTGTTTTATTCCGGCTTTCTTTGAAGGTAAGAATAAGAGGGGAGCTTGTCATTTAAAAATTTATTTGGATGAAGATACACAAATTAAATATATGGTATTTATGCCTCTTAGTATTAATGATAAGTTTATTAAGCAGAACGAAATTGTTTATCAGAAGGTTCTATCTAGGTAGTATTTGGCATAAAATAAGAGATAAAGTAACAAAATAGAGTTGACAAGTGAGAAAAACTCGTATATAATCTATCTTGTTATTGAAAAGAAAGCGATGTATCCACATCCACCTGATTGAAGTGAGTTTCAATAGGTAAGAGAGCTAAATAAAAGGTAGTATAAAATTTTATTTCGTTTTTCAAAGGGTGGATACTAGATGTTCGCCCTTTTTAATTGTGTGGAGGTGCTTACTATAGCAAAGGATAAAAATGAAATGCCAATCAATGAACAAATAAGAGTGGCAGAATTAATGGTTATTGGTCCAAATGGAGAACAAATGGGAGTTAAAAAGTTAGCTGATGCATTAACATTGGCAAACTATGCTGGATTAGATTTAGTATTAATGAGTGATAATTCAGTGCCTGCTGTTGGTAAAATTATGGATTATAACAAATACCGTTATGAAAAACAAAAGAAACTTAAAGAATCACAAAAGAAACAAAGAGAAAGTAATAAAGACTTAAAAGAATATCAATTAAGTCCTAATATAGATATTCATGACTTTAATACTCGTAAAAAGAATGCTTCTGATTATTTAGTTAAAGGACATAAGATTAAAGTTTCTATTAGATTTAAAGGTAGAAGAATAGATCGCCCTGAATTAGGTAAAGAAGTTATGCTTCGTTTTGCTGAGGAATTAAGTGAAGTATCTATTATCGAGTCACAGCCTAAGTTAGAAGGTCGTACTATGATAATGCTATTAGCACCAAAAAAATAATATTAAGAAAGAGGAAGTAATTATGGGAAAACAAAAAACACATAAAGCATCTAGTAAAGTTCTTAAAGCTAAGAAGAATGGTCAATTAGTTTATAAAAAATCAAATGGAAATCATAAAACTGCAAAAGATTCTGCAAAAGAAGTTAGACAAAGAAGAAATAAAGGCGTATTAGCTGATGGTTTTGCTAAACGTTTAAAGGATTTCATTTAATAGGAAAGGGGAGTAAGACATGACAAGAGTTAAAGGCGGAAACGTTGCTAAAAATAGAAGAAGAAAAGTTTTAAAGGCTGCTAAAGGTTATTTTGGTTCTAAACACAGATTATTCAAAACTGCTCAAGAACAAACTTTCCATAGTGGAGTATATGCTTTTAGAGATAGAAAACAAAATAAGAGAAATTTCAGAAAATTATGGATTACAAGAATTAATGCTGCTTGTAGAGAAAACGGAATTAGTTATTCTA
>CAZJHG010000006.1:0-51292 GCA_964545885.1 uncultured Muribaculaceae bacterium
TCATACTATATTATAGGTGATTATATGTTTGGTTTAATAGAAAGATATATTGAAAATATGAATATTAATGATTTAAATAATTTAGCTATTGGTAAAGAAATTTACCTAACTAGTGAAGAACTTGAATTTTCTTATAATTTTATTAAGAAAAACTGGAAAACAGTACTTGGTAATGCTTATTTTTTTGACATAGATAAATATAAGGATAAATTTAGTAAAGATAATTTTTTAAAAATTAAAAAACTTGCTAATGAAGCTATTACTAAATATGGAAGTTATTTAAAAAAATAAAACTAGAAATCTAGTTTTATTAAGCTTATTTACTATATCTACTAATTTTTTCTTTGATAATATCACTATCAAATGGTTTTTTGATTACATCAACAACATTATATTCAAAAGCTTTATTAATACTTTCTTTACTTGTATCACCACTAATTATAATTACTGGAATATCAATGTTGTTTTTCTTGATGTATTCAAGTACACAGAAGCCGTCAGCTACCGGCATTATTAAGTCTAGCAATATAATATTTATTTTTTCATCTTGTTCTAATTTTTCGATTGCTTCATTTCCATTGATAGCTAATTTTACATTGTAATCATTTATAAATATTCTTTCTAAATAGTTTCTGATCATACTTGAATCGTCGACGATTAATACTGACTTCATATCATCTTGATCTAAAACATCTGAATCTCTTTCTTGTAATACTTCTGGTGCTCCTACACCATTTTTATTTGCTTCATATTCAGCAAATAAGGCATTAATATTATTTTTTATTATTCTAAGTTGTAATTGTGTTTCTTCACTTGAATTTACAAGTGAAGTGTTAATAGTATCATTAATTTTATTTAATAGTTCTTTCATATTATTCTCCTCCTAGGTATTTTTCAATTATATTTTTTATTCTTATTGCTTCTTTTTTTAATACAGAGTAATTGTTTGTAATATATTCTATGTTTTTTTCTTTACTTGCTAGTTCTTGTTCATAAGAAATATCAGCTAAGTCATTAAAGCCCAAATATCTTGATTCTGTTTTTAACGAGTGAACTAAAATATTGTAATTATCCATATCTTCATTGTCTTTGAATATTTTTAGTTCTCTTAATTTTTCATCTAGTTCATCAAAAAATTGAGACATAGTTACATTATACATTTCAATATCTTTAAGTAGTTCTAAACCTTGTGTTACATTTACTCCATTTTCTTCTAAGTATTTTATGTTGTATTTACTATTTTCTTGCAAATCACTGCTAGTTATCTTGTTAGGAAGTTCATTTGACTCTTTTAAATATTTTTTTAATATTCTATATAAATCTTCATCAATAATTGGCTTTGGTAGACAATCATCGAATCCTTCTTTAATATACTTATCTTCCATACCAGATATTACATCTGCTGTAAGGGCAATAACTGGTGTATTAAATCCAGATATGTTTTTTAAGTTTTGTAATACTTCTGGGCCTTTCATTTTAGGCATCATTATATCTAAGAATATTAAATCATATTTTTTACCATTTAAAATTTTAGATAGACATTCTTTACCAGAATCAGCTGTTTCAATAGTAAGATTATATTCTCTTAATAAACGTTCGGCAACTTTTAAGTTTATTTTATTATCATCTACTACTAGGATACTTTGACCATATGCGTTGAATGGTTCTACTCCGTTTGTTTCTTCTGTTTGACTTATTTCTTCTAAAGATTTAGATGATATTTCTTGTTCAATTATTACAGTAAACGTTGTTCCTTTACCATATTCACTTTTAACAGATATTTCACCATTCATTAACTCGACTAATCCTTTGGTAATTGCCATACCTAGACCTGTTCCCTCGATATTAATATTATCATCTATATCGAATCTTTGAAATTTTGTAAAAAGAAGCTCTAGGTCTTTTTCAGTCATACCAATTCCAGAGTCTTCAACCGTAATAAATAAGCGACATTTATTGTTTTGTATAGAAGTCTTGATGGAAAATAGTATATAGCCTTCTTTAGTGTATTTTGCAGCATTAGTTAGTAAATTAGTAATGATTTGTTTTACTCTGATAACGTCACCGATTAAGACTTTTGGTAATTCCTCATCAATAACAGTTTTTACTTCAATAGACTTGCTACCTACTTTAGAATTAAGAATATTGATTGATTCTTTAACTAATTTTTCTGTACTATAATCAATTTTTACAATTTCAATTTTATTGGCTTCTATTTTAGAAACATCTAAAATACCATTAACTATTTCTAGCAAACTTTGAGAAGCTGATAAAATATCTTTTACTTCTTCTTTTGCTGAACCAGAAATATCTTCTTTTGCTAATGCTTGACTAAAACCGATTATTGCATTAAGTGGAGTACGTATCTCGTGTGACATGCTAGATAAGAAATCTGATTTTGCATGATTTGCTGATTCGGCTTGTTTTTGAGCTACATTTAATTCTTCTATTAATCTTAAATCTGGATTTTCAATAGTGAAATATAAAAATATTGCCATAAATCCACAAATAATTGAATTTATTGGAACTTGTGGTAAATAAATCTGAACAATAAAACCAACTATTATAAAAAGACAAAATAAATATATTGGAGTATACTTTTTGCTTTTAATATTTACACGATTATATAAAAGAGTAAATATACAGAATATTAAGCAAGAAATAGTACATAAATACATAAATAAAACTGCTGGTCCATCATACAATACATAATTTTCATACTTGGTTATTTCTATTGGCATCATAAATAAAGAGAAATCTAACATTGCAATAAAAATAATTAAGAATAACAAAATAGAAGTAAAATATTTGAATTTTTCATTATTACCAACTATTATGGCTCCATCGTTTTTTGTAGATGTAATAGCATATATATAATAAGCAAATGTTAGAGCCCATGATAAAAATGAACATAAGAATAATTTACATAGTATTTCTCCTAGTAAAGAATTTGGATATAGGAAACATACTATATTTAAAAGTATATCGAGGATGATTTCGATAAATGATACTGCCAGTATTCCTTTGTAAATGTAGTTTTCTAATGTTTTAATTTTTTTCTTCGTATAAAAGATTACAATAGTTAATATTAAATAAATTAATGCTGAAATTTGAAAATATATATTCATTGTATTGCCTCCCTTCTATCTTTTGCTATCTTTTTCAAAGTATTTCGATATTATTTCATAAATTCTTATTGCTTCTTTTTTTAATTCAGGATAATTTTTTATAATGAAATCTAAGTGTTCTTCTTTACTAGCTAGTTCATGCTCATAGGACATATCTGCTAATTCATTAAAGCCCAGATATCGTGATTCTGTTTTTAGGGAATGAACTAAAATATTATAATTATCTAAGTCTTCATTTTCTTTGTATTTATTTAATTCAGATATTTTATCATCTAGCTCCTCATAGAATTGAGATAATGTCATTTCATACATTTCGATATCTTTTAAATATTCTAGACCTTGTGTTACATTTACTCCGTTTTCTTCTAATATTTTTAGATTATGTTCTTGATTATTATTGATATCATTGCTTGTTAATTCAAATGGTGTGTCTTTGGCTTCTTTTAAATATTTCCTTAAAATACGATATAAACTATCTTCGATAATTGGTTTTGGTAAACAATCATCAAAACCTTGGGATATATATTTTTCTTCCATACCAGCTATTACATCAGCTGTAAGTGCTACTACAGGAGTATTAAATCCTACTATGTTTTTTAAATTTTTTAAAACCTCTGGTCCTTTCATCTTAGGCATCATTATATCAAGGAATATAAGATCGTATTTTTTACCATTTAAGATTCTATTTATACATTCTGCTCCAGAATTTACAGAATCGACTTTTAAATTGTATTCTCTTAATAAGCGCTCGGCTACTTTCAAGTTTATTTTGTTATCATCTACTACTAAGATTTTTTGACCATAAGCATTAAATGAAGTAATATGGTTTTCTTCTAATTCGTCAGTTGTCTGATTTTCTAAAGGCGCTTTTTTCACTATTTTTTGATTGATAATTACAGTAAATTTAGAGCCTTTTTCATACTCACTTTCTACTTTTATCTCACCTTTCATTAGTTCTACTAAGCCTTTTGTAATCGCAAGACCTAAACCTGTTCCTTCAACACTAGCATTTTTGGTAATATCAAAACGTTGAAACCTTGTAAAAAGCATTTCTAAGTCTTGCTCTGTCATTCCAATACCAGTATCTTCAACTGTAATAAATAAATGGCAAGTATCTTCTTCGTTAATTGTTTTTATTTTTAAATCAATGTGTCCTTCGTTTGTATATTTTACTGAGTTAGTTAATAAGTTTATTATAATTTGTTTTAATCGTGTACTGTCTCCATACAAAGTAGCTGGTAAATCTTCATCTATTTTTACATTAAAATCTATCGGCTTACTTCCTAGGCGAGCATTTATCAAACTAGTTATTTCTTTTATTAATTTTTGAGTATTATACTCAGCATTAACTATCTCAATTTTGTTGGCTTCAATTTTAGAAATATCTAAGATACCGTTAACTATTTCTAACAAACTATTTGAAGCCATTATTATATCTTTTACTTCTTCTTTTGCTGTACCAGAAATATTTTCTTTAGCTAAAGCTTGACTAAAACCAATTATTGCATTTAGAGGTGTTCTAATTTCATGAGACATACTTGATAGAAAATCGGTCTTTGTTTGATTAGCTATTTCGGCTTCTTCTTTTGCAACATTTAATTTTTCAACCATATGTAAATCTGGGTTTTCAAGGGTAAAATACATGATAACTGTTATAAGAGATATAGCTGGAGTTGAAAAACATATTTCAGGTATAATCCTTTGGAAAATTATGGCAATAGTACCTATTATATAAAATGAATGTATTGGAATTAATTTTTTTCCTTTTATTTTATCTTTATTACCAAATAGGACAATTGCCCAAATAAGAACACAAATTATAGATATACCATATGTTACGTACATAGCTAAACCTGTTTGAGTAAATTTATCACCAACGACTTGCAAATTAATTGGACATAATTGAATTATTAAAAAAGTAAAAGCCATTATCAATACTGTTAAAGCGGCGATTTTGAAAAAATGTTTTTTATGAGGGTTATCGTTCAAAGAAACTTGACCTATATTTTTAGGAGTTAAAATACAATAAAAATAGTAAGTAAATATTATTGTATAACTCGAAAGCATCCATAGAAGACATTTAAATAATATTTCGGAAAATATTGTTAAAGGCATATTTAAGGCCCAAAGTCTACTACTAATATCAATAATAATTGTAGCTATTGTATGGATGAGAATCCATTTGTATGTCCAATTTTCAATTGTGTTTATTTTTTTACTTTTTAAATACATTATTGCAATAAATATAACGTATATAAGTGCTGATATTTGAAAATGTGTATTCATATACTACTCTCCTTATAGCTTATCTTTTCTTAATCATTATATCATATAGTTTTTAATAAAAGAGATTATTTGACAATTATTTAACTAAAAAAACTAGTACTTAGACTAGCTTTTTACTTAGAATATTCTTTTCTTATTTCATTTAAGAAATTTTTGTTATATGTTTTATTTTTTATCATTTCTATTTCATATTTATATGGTGGATATAAACGTTCTTTTGAATCATCAGTATCTCCAATATATGGTGTTTCTAATATTTTTGGAATATTAGAAAATTTGTCGTTATATATAACTTTGATTAAATTATTAAAACCAATAGTTCCTATACCAATGTTGGCATGACGATCTTTGTGAGTTCCTAGTTCGTTTTTTGAATCATTAACGTGAATACATTTTATTTTATCTAATCCAATTAATTTATCAAATTCATCTAAATAATCATCGAATTTGGATATGTCATAGCCACCATCATTTAAATGACAAGTGTCAAGGCATACTCCTAATTGGTCTTTTCTTGATACTTTGTTAATGATGTAAGCTAATTCTTCAGTAGTCCTACCACATTCAGTCCCTTTACCAGCCATTGTTTCAAGTAATATAAGACATTTTGTTGTACCATCTAGGACTTCATTTAAAGCATTGGCAATATTATCTAATCCTTCTACTTTGGAAATTCCAATCGCATTACCAGGATGAAGAACCATTTTAGTAATACCCATTTCATCACATCTTAATAGTTCTTTTTTGATAAATGTTTTACTAAAATTGTATTTATCTGGATCACTTGCGTTACCTAAATTTACGATATATGGAGCATGGCATACAACATTTTGTATATCTATGTTATTATGTTTCATTAAATTTATTGCTTGTTCAGTAGTTTTTTTATCTATATCTTTTCTTATTGTATTAGTTGGAGCTCCAGTATAAAACATAAATGTATTAGCTCCATAACTAATTGCTTCTTCAGTTGCACCTAGTAGTTGTTTTTTGCCAAATGAAACGTGGCTTCCTATTATTAACATATTTATCACCTGTAATTTAGTATATCAAAAAAAAGGTAGTTATTCTACCTTTTGAGTAATACATGATGCTTCATATCTTTTTAAGGTTGTACCATCTGTTGAACCAGTACCACCTTTTTCTCCACTTGTTCCAGTAAAAGAAGTTTTTACTTTGCCTGCGAATGAATCGTTATTATATGAATTAAGACCATTTTCAAGTGTTAAATCAGCTATTTTAGTAGACTCATATCCGTCTACTACATACTTTTTATTAGTGGCCCATATAGTATAATAGTATGATTTATTAGCAGTTTCTTCTATGACTATATAGCCTTCCCAGTTTTCATAATCCATAAATAAAAAATCATTTTCTTCTAAACCTTTTAAAGTAAAACACAATCCTTTTGTTGAGCCATCTGTACTTGTTATGATGTAGTCCGTCATATTATTTGTTACGAATGAAGCATATGCGTTTTTAGCAGCTGATATCAATGAGGATGCATCTTCTTTGAAGTTCTTAATATTTTGATTTCTTGTTGTTATTGAAAATACTGTTATTCCAGCTATTAATACTAATGCTACCATTACTATCATAAATAAAATTTCTATTTTTGAAAAAGTTAATTTTTCTTTTGTTTTATCCATATTATCATCTTTTCTATGTATTTATTTTAATATAAATAAACGAAAAATACAATATTAGTTTAATGTTTCTAGTATGGTACTTACTAATTCAATATCATTAATTATGTTTTCAACTTTATCAGCTACACGTAAGCTATATTTTTCTTTTATATCTTTCTTAAAAGTCTCATATGATAAGGGATTTCTATTTAATTGTTTTATGTATTGAGAATTTTGTTTTAAATATTCTAGTAGTTTATCCTTTTTTAGTTTTTCTAATGTTATTTGATTCATTTTAATCACCAAAGAATTTTGATAGTGGTCTTTCGATTGCTGGTTTTATGTTTTCTGCAACATTTTCATTTGTCTTGGTTGCTAGTTCACTAAAGATATCTAGAGCTTTTTGAGCTGATTCGATATGTTTCTGGAATGAATCTGGATCAAAATTTTCTATTAAGTTTGACACTTTACTTTTTCTTTTAGAAGAAAGGTATTTGTCCCATATTTCGCTATTTTCGCCATAAAGGTCATATAGTTCATAAAATTTTTGCCATGTCATTGTGTTATTTTTTACATAGTCGGCAAGTTCTGGCTTGGTTTTGACAAAGTTTTTGAATTCTTCTTTGGACATAAAAAATCACCTATTAAATTATATGTTTAATAAGTGATTTTTTTACTATAGTTTAAAATCATCTAGAAAATCTTCAATTGTTAATTCTTTGTTTCCCTCTTTTGTTTTAGGAAGTTCGATTTGTTCTGGAATATCTTCCACTTTTTTATCTAATGATGATTTTTCTATATTTAATTCTATTTTTCTTTCAGTTAATTCTGCCACTTTAAATGAATCTTCGATTGGCGTTTTTGATATTGTACTTCCAGTTGATGAAAGATCCATTATTGGTAATTCAGTTGTCTTAATTTCTTTAAAATCGCCATCTGTTTTAATACTTACTATATCTCTATTGTTTACTGATATAGCGTTAGTGATTTTGTAATTAGTTGATTTTACTTTTTTTATTAAAGTAGAACCTTTTTTAGCTCTTGTCATTGTATCTAATTCACTGATCTTAATACGTTTTGACGTGTTTTTATTGGTAAATATTGTTATATATTCATCATATGTTTCCGGAGATAGGCAAGTTACAACAATATCTTCTTTAACGTTGATTCCTTTAACTCCTGATGCTTTTGCTCCTACTAATGGGATTTCTTCTGAGTTAATATTTAAATAGTAGCCAGTTTCAGTAACAAATATTGCTCGACCATTATCTTTAACAACTGATACTAATTCATCATCATCTTTTAATTTCATAGCATTGATTGGTTTAGTATAACGACTTACTATTAACTCTTCTAAATTAGTACGTTTTGTTGTTCCATATTTTGTAGTCATTATAACGTTATCTTTTGGATTATCTAGAATCATTGCGGAAATTATTTTTTCATCAGCACTTATTTGAATTAAGTTACTAATATGCTTACCAAGTTCTTTCCACTTTGTTTCAACAATTTCATGAACTGGAACATATAAATAATGTCCTAAATTTGTAAACATTAGTAATGTATCAAGCGATGTTGTACTATAAAAACCTCTTATGAAGTCTCCTGGTTTTAGTGTGGTTTGTTCACTACTTGAGCTTACATATGATTTTAATGGAATACGTTTTACATACCCTTCGTTAGTTGCTACAACAATTACATTTTCTTTAGGAATCATGTCTTTAGCATCAAATTTTATTTCAGTTACTTCATCTCTTATTTCAGTACGACGAGGGTTAGCAAATTCCTTTTTAGTTTCTGTTAAGCTAAGTTTCATTTGTTTTTTCAATACTTCTTCATCATTAAGGATTGAATTTAAGAATTCAATCATTTTAAGTAAATTTCCTTGTTCTTCTAATAATAAATTTATGTCTGTATTAGATAAACGATATAATTGCATTGTAACAATTGCTGTTGCTTGCTCAACAGTAAATTCAAATAAACGAACTAGGTTATCAATTGAATCTTGTTTATTTTTAGATGCTCTAATTGCTTTAATTATTTCATCTAAAATATCTACTGCTTTAAGTAATCCTTCTACTATATGTAATCTTTCTTTGGCTTTTTTTAAATCAAATCTAGTACGACGTAAGATAACTTCTTTTTGGTGAGCAATAAATGCGTCAATAATTTCTAAAATACCTAGTTGTTTTGGACGACGATTTACTATTGCTACCATATTGAAATTATAATTTACTTGTAAATCAGTATTTTTAAATAGGTAGTTTAAGATAAGTTCAGCATTGGCATCTTTTTTTAATTCAATAATTAATTTTGCCATATGATCTTTGTCAGATACATCAATTACATCAACAATTCCTTCTACTTTTTTATCGATTTTAATATCTTCGATTTTTTTGCGTAGTTGTTCTTTTAAAACATCGTAAGGTATTTCATGAATTATAATTTGATGTGTACCTTTTTCTTTAACTATTTCTGTTTTTGCTTTTACTACTACTTTACCACGACCAGTTGTATATGCTTGTAATAATCCTTCACGCCCTTCTACAACACCACCTGTAGGGAAGTCTGGACCTTTAATGATATTAAGAATAGTTTCTAAGCGACTATTTGGATTATCTATTCTATGTATTGTAGCATCAATTACTTCACCTAAATTATGTGGCGGAATATTTGTCGCATACCCTGCTGAGATACCAGTTGAACCATTAACTAAAAGGTTTGGAAAGTTAGCTGGTAGGACAGTAGGTTCTAAATCTTCGTCTGAATAGTTAAGAGTCATTTCTACTGCGTCACGATTAATATCTTTTAACATTACAAGAGCTAGCTTAGTAAGTCTTGTTTCTGTATAACGATAAGCCGCTGGACCATCACCATCGATTGAACCATTATTACCATGGATATCTATAAACATTTCACGCATTTTCCATGGTTGAGACATGTATATCATGGCACCATAGATTGATGTATCTCCATGTGGGTGATATTTACCCATTACATCTCCAACTGCTTTAGCACATTTGCGATATGGTCTGTCATGAGTATTTTTGTCTTCCCACATTGTATAAAGTATTCTTCTTTGAACCGGTTTTAGACCGTCTCTTACGTCTGGTAAGGCACGATCTTGGATAATAGATTTAGAGTATCTACCAAATCTATCTCCCATAATATCTTCTAGAGTATAATCATATATTTTCTCGATGATATTTTTTTCTTCTGTTTTTTTTGCCATTTTGATTACCTCCTAAATCCATCTTCTAATGTAAAGTCAACATTTTCTTCAATCCATTCTTTACGAGGTTCTACTTTGTCTCCCATAAGAACTGATACTCTTTTTTCAGCAAGAGCTGCATCTTCAATAGTTACTTTAATTAAACTTCTTGTCTCAGGGTTCATTGTTGTCTCATATAATTCGTCTGAGTCCATTTCACCTAGACCTTTAAAACGTTGTACTTTATATGATTGTTTTACTTCTTGTTTTCTCTTTTCTAAATCTTCGTCAGTTGCTACGTATTCTTTGTTTTTTCCATAATCCAATGCATATAGAGGAGGATTTGCTATGTAAAGCATTCCAGCCTCGATAAGTGGACGCATAAATCTATAAAAGAATGTTAGTAGTAAAACTTGGATATGTGCTCCATCGTCATCAGCATCGGTCATGATAATTACTTTACCGTAATTTGATTCGGCTGGATCAAATTCATTTCCAATACCAGCACCAATTGCATAAGTTAATGTATTTAGTTCTTCATTGTTATTAATATCGTTATTCGATGCTTTTTCACAGTTAAGAACTTTACCTCTTAATGGAAGTATTGCTTGTGTTTCTCTGTTTCTTCCTGTTTTTGCAGATCCTCCCGCAGAATCTCCTTCGACTAAGAATAATTCGTTTTTAGCTGCGTCTTTTCCGGTTGCTTTAGCTAATTTACCACTAAGTATTTTGTCTTTCTTTTCCTTACCCTTACCATTACGTGCTGCTTCACGAGCTTTACGTGCTGCTTCACGAGCTACTTTACTACGAGATGCCTTTTCTACTATTGTAAGAGCTATTTCACGATTTTCTTCTAAGAAGAATTTCATGTTTTCGTAAGTTATTTGTTCTGTTACAGTACGTGCTTCTGGTGTACCAAGTTTTCCTTTTGTTTGACCTTCGAATTGAAGTAGTGCTTCTGGTATTTTCAGATTTATTACTGCACTTAAACCTTCACGAACGTCTGAGCCCTCGAAGTTAGTATCTTTGCCTTTTAAAACGTTGTTTTCTTTAGCATAGTCGTTAAATGCTTTTGTAATACCAGATTTAAAACCTGTTTCATGTGATCCACCATCACCTGTTTTTACGTTATTAACAAAAGATAAAATATTTTCGTTATAGCCTTCTTGATATTGAAGGGCAATGTCTACTTCTATACCTTGTTTTATACCATTAAAGTTTATAACTTTGTGAAGTACTGTTTTACCTTCATTAATATATTCTACGAAATTAATAAGACCATTTTCATAGTGAAACTTTGCAGTTCTTTGGTCTTCTTCGTCAATTACCTCTATTGTAATACCACTTAATAGAAACGCACTTTCTTGCATACGTTCAGTTATTGTAGTAAATGAAAAATTTGTACTCTTAAATATTTCTGGATCTGGCATGAATGTTACAGTTGTCCCGGTTCTATTAGTAGTTCCAATAGTTTTTAGTTTTTGAACAGTGTGACCACCGTTTTCAAATTTTATGTTACTAATTACTCCCTCTTTGTAAATAGTTACTTCCATCCACTTACTTAAAGCATTAACTACTGATGCACCTACTCCGTGTAGGCCTCCTGAAACTTTGTATCCTGATTCTTCAAATTTTCCCCCAGCATGCAATATTGTATATACTACTTCTGGAGTGGACATACCACTTTCGTGTTTACCAATTGGAACTCCACGACCATGGTCTTCTATTGTTACAGAACCATCTTTATTTAAAGTAATCTTTATGTAATCACCATAACCATTGATACTTTCATCAATAGCATTGTCTACAATTTCCCATATTAAATGATGAAGGCCTTTTTTGTCTGTTGAACCAATGTACATACCTGGTCTTTTTCTAACAGCTTCTAATCCTTCTAATATTTTTATTGATGTTTCATCATATTTTGTTGTTGTCATTCTTTTTCACCATAGCTAGTATAACAAAAAAAATATTAAAAAAAAAGGGATTTGACGGCTTGTAATGTCAATTTTCCCTTTGTTTTCGGACTTTTCTTATTTTATCTTCGGCAATTCGATTGTTTCTTCTAATCTTTCTATTTTTCGGACTTTTTGTTCATCTTTGTTTTCATTAACAATCGGAATAAGTGAAGTATTTGTAATTTCTTCTATATCTAAAATTTTGATAGCTTTTTGTTCTTCTTTTTTAGCAGTTGCTGGTAATTCTATTTCTGTTTCATTTTCTTTTCTTATTTCTTCTTCTAAATTTTTTTTAAAATCTTCAAGATTCTTTGTTAATATTGGCATTTCAAAAGTTACATCTTCTTTAATGTTCTCAATTTCTTTAACGTCCTCAAATGTAATATCCTTAACATCTTCTTCTTTAATTTTAACCTTTTTCTTTATCCTTTTTGAGTCACTTATACCTAAAAATAATACAACTATAAATAAAAGTATTAAAACTATGATAGAAATCGTTAATACTTTTGGAAATAATTCATGTTCATATATATCACTAATAAAATTCAAAATATTCATTATTTTCATTTGAAGCACACCCTTTTGTATTCTATATTATTAGAATACCATAAAAAATATTTATAAACAAATAAAAAAGATATTTTTCATACCTTCTTTATGATTATTTATATCTATTCATTTGTTGCATTACTTGTCTAACTTGTTTTTGACTAGGCTTTCTACCCATGCTACTCATCATAGCTTCAATCATTTTTTCATTTATAGGAGGATTTTCCTCTAATTGTTTTGTAAATAGTTTTTTAGCAACAAAGAATCCAATAACTAATCCAACAATAATACCTATTGCTACTTGTAATATGTCTAACCACATAATTTACACTCTCCTTTGTAAGATTATTTTACTAAATATTTAATTTTTTAACAAGGTATTATTTAAGTTCTTCTAACCAAAAGTAATCTATGTTATCAAAATCACATACAAATATATTGTCTTTTCTGGTTATAGCTTTTAAGAAAGTTGGTAAATCTTTGGTACTTTTAATTAATAAGTACGAGGGATTTACTATTAACTTTGATTTTTCATCGCTATAATAATCATTTATTATATGAGTATTTTTTATTTTAGTATATGAATATCTGTTTTTATAGTATTCATATATGTTATTATCTATATTTTCTTTATTGAATGTATCTCTTATTTGCTTAAAGAAGTCATAGCCTGTATTTAGTTCTTCTGGTTTTAAATTGTATATACTTTCGATAGCTTTGTATAGATTATAGGGATTATCTTTTGTTAATATGGAATAATTCTTTTTTATTTTGAATAAGTAGAATGTTCTCATAAAAAATCACCAAGTTCATTATATTGTACTTGATGATTTTATTTTGTCGAAATTAATTGTTTCTTATTTTTTCTTCTACTTTTTTTAGAAGTGTATCATAATCAAAATTCAATTTTTGTTGAACATCTTCTTTTCTTCCACTATAACCATATTCATCTATCCCTAATGCACAACCATGAGAAGCAAAGCGATACCATGGTAATGTTGATGATGCTTCGATAGTTATTACTTTTGCGTTAGGTGGTATTATAGTGTTTTGATAATCTTCAGATTGACTTAGAAATAACTCTACTGATGGCATAGATACTAATCTTGTATCAATTCCTTTACCACGAAGTTCTTCACTAATTAGATATGTTGTTGTAAGATCTATTCCTGTACTTACTAATACTGCATCTAGTTTTGATGACTCATGTTTAACTATGTATGCACCAAGTTTTGTGTTTTCACCACTTGTTCCAGCTAGAATATGCGCCTCTTCTTTAGCCAATACTAAAGCAACAGGTTTCTTATTATTGACTATGTAGTCCCAACTACCGATTACTTCGTTTATATCAGCTGGTCTTATTACTGTTAAATTAGGAGTCGTTCTTAACATAGCTAGTTGTTCTATTGGTTGATGAGAAGGACCATCTTGACCAATATTTATCGAATCGTGAGTGAATATATATGTTACTGGAAGATTCATTTGAGCAGCCATTCTTATTGCTGGTTTTAGATAATCTGCAAATACTAGGAAAGTTGAACCAAACACTCTTAAATTACTAAGAGCCATACCGTTTAAGATTGCTCCCATAGCATGTTCCCTTACTCCGAATGGAATATTTCTTCCTGTTCTTTCTTTTTTAGAAAAATCGACATCTTTGTATAGAGCTGTATGGCACGAAGTTGAAAGATCGGCACTTCCACCTAAGAAAAATTTACTTCGATCAGCGACTATATTCATTATTTTAGAATTTGATTCTCTTAGTTCTTCATTATAATCGTTTTGAATTTTAAAATTTGAACAACTAAAAGTTAAGCCATCATTTCCTGTTTCAACGAAATCAAGTAAAGTCTTCATACGCTCGGTTGGACCTAATTTTTTTATTGTATTAATCTCTTTGACCCAGTTATTATATATCGGACGCATACGATTATTTATCGTATCACGAACAAGTTTTACTGATTTCTCAGTTATTTCCAATGTATTTGTTGGAATATCATATTTTTTTCGTAAGTTAGCCATATCTTCACTACTTAGTGGTTTGCCATGAACTAAATTTTTACCTTCGTGTTCTGAACCACGTCCTATTGTTGTTTTTATTTCAATCAAAGTAGGCTTTTTATTCATTTTAGCTCTTACAATAGCTTTATCTATTTCTTTAATTTCATTTCCTTCACCAACAAAATCTACTTCCCAGCCTAGATTGATATATTTTTGAAGAACGTTTACATTAGATGCTCTTTTACGTGGGCCATCTAAAGTTATATCATTAGAATCATATAAGACAATTAAATTATCTAGTCCATAAGTTCCGGCTATGGCAGCTGCTTCATCGGCTACACCTTCCATTAAATCGCCGTCTCCTACTAAACAATATACATAATAATCAATAACTTTTTGTTTAGGGATTTCTTCTTCAATGAGAGCTGATAAATATTTTTCAGACATTGCCATTCCAACTGCGTTAGCTAAGCCTTGACCTAATGGACCTGTTGATGTATCTACTCCAGGCGTTATGCCATATTCGGGATGACCTGGTGTATTGGAGTCTATTTTTCTAAATGCTACTAAATCATCTATTGAAATATCATATCCTGCCATAAATAACATAGCATATAAAAGTGCTGAACCATGACCAGCTGACATAACAAAACGATCTCTGTTAGGCCATTTTGGATCTTTGGGATTTATTTTTAAATGATTTGTATATAACGAATAAATAATTGGTGCTGCACCTAGGCAAATACCCGGATGACCGCTTTTAGCATAAGATATCATATCTACACTAAGAATCCTTAAACTATTTATTGAATGTTCTATTTCTGAGTTCATATATTCACTCTCCTACTATATTAGTATATCAGTTTTTATTACAGAAAAAAAGACTTTGAAAGTCTTTATATTCTATTTTTCCAAATGTTCAACAGCTAGTTTGTATAGTCTTTCCATCGCTTTATCATTTTTATTTTTACTCATGTTTTTCTTCATTTTTTCTATTATAGAAGGATTATCAGAAATACGTTTCATATAAAACATAAACATTAAAGATGTTCTAAATCTCTTACCATAGCCATTTTTTTCAAAATATTTATAGTTTGCAACTTCTTGACCACCACTACAATTAATCATAATAATTGGTTTTTTAAAGTATAAGGCTTCTGTTGATTGAGCTCCACCTGGTTTAGATACTACAAAGTCACATATTTGTAATAATTCTGGAACATTGTTAACATAACCAACTGTTTTTATATTACTAACTCCATACTCTTGAATCCATTTATCTACTTTATCTTTTGATTTTTGGTTTTTACCAGCTACATAGATGAAATCGATATTTAAATTACTTTTTATAATTCCTTTAATGTATGGCAATGATAATGTCCCTCCGTTACCGCCACCACCGAAGAATAGACAAATTGGTCTTATCCCAGAAAAGCCATATTTTTTTGTGGCCTTTTCTATATTAAAATCTGAACTTGTTACTGGATTGATTGGAATACCAATTGCTTTTATTTTTGAACGGTCTACACCTTTTTTGACTAAGTATGATACTTCATCTTTATCTCCTACTACTATAGCTTGTTCTCTTTTATACCCTCTAAGCCACAAAGCATGAGCTTCGTAATCAGTTACAACCGTAATAAGTTTTGAATGAGTAATACCTTTTCTATTATAATAATCTATTAAGCTACTACCAAAAAAGTGTGTTGATATTGTCATGTCTGGATTAAAATCTGTTATAACTTTCTTCATATGCTTGTTTTTAAACAAACTCATACTAGCCTGATTTGCAAATGATGAACTAATTTTAGAATCAAATATATTATATATAAAAGACCAGCCAGCAGGAAATTTCAGTAAGAAAAAATCTGTTACCTTTTGACTAACTCTACCTAATATAGGTGTTGAATATTTTAATAAATCTATCGCTAAAATCTCAAGTTCTGGGTCTTGGGCTTTAAAATAACTTTCTATGTACTGAGCAATTGCACGATGACCATTTCCGTACATTGCATAAGTTAATAAAATTCTTTTTTTCATGTTACCAACCTCTTAAAAAGATTATACACTAATTTTTTTGATTTTAAAATAAAATTAGCAATGTTGAGATTGCTAATTTAAGTTAATACAGTGCTACAAGTTACTTTGTTTAGATAATAACTATTAGTTAATACCCTACTCATAGAATTTTTAATGTTTTCATTATAAGTATATTCGAATTTTAAATAATAATCTTTAGAGGAAGTTTGATAATAATTTCCATATGCTAAATTAAGTAGAACTGTGGTTGTAATTTCCTTAGTACTTTTATTAAAATCACATTTATAATTAACACCTTCACTTGATTCAAAATTTTCCATAAGTATATTGCAACCTTCGATTAAAAGTTGATAATTCGATTCATTTGAGTATTTATCTTTACTTAGTAGAAGAAATTTTTTTAATTGATAATTTTGATAATAAAAATATAAATCAAAACTTTCAGTCGCTGAATCAATCGAAACACTTTCTGTTGATGAACATTTTATAACGCCAGTTGCTTCTGTTGGGGTATAGGCAACTTTTTGATTTAATTCATTACTATTATTGGTTAATCCATTATAAAAAGATAAAGTTTCATCAAAATTAATTAACTTTTCTTCACTTTTATTATCTTCTGATACTTTTTCTTCTACTCCAGTATTGTTTTGCTTAGTTTCTTCAATTAATTTTTCTTCGCCAGTAGCCATAAAAGTATTGTAGACGAAGAACCATCCACCACAAAGTATTAATATTACAACTAGGATTATACTGACTTGAGCTAAAGCATTGGCCCCATTTTTTATATCGCTTTTTTCAAATGGTGTAAAATCTTCTAAATCAGAATTACTTGGTAAAGAATAATTTTGATGAAGATAATTTTGATTTGAAGAAAGTTCAATTTGAGTATTGCTGGAAGTTGTTTGTGTGTTTATAGATGAAGATAAATTAATTATTTCGTCATTTCGAGGTGAGAAATTTAATTGATTTAAGTTATTACTATTTTCTTGAGAAACAATTGTGGTTGGCTGATTAAACTCATTGGATAGCTTTTTTGCTTGCTGGTTATTATTGTCCAAACTTTCTTTCGGAAGAGGACTAGTTATTGGCTCCGTGTTTTCTTGAATGTTACTTTGGTGAAGTTCTTCTACTTTTGGTTCTTCTGTTTCTAAGCCAAACATTTGAGTAAATAAATTATCATTATTATTGTTATCTTGCATATAAACACCTCTATTTTTTATATTATAGCATATAAAAATATCAGTTTGTACTGATATTAATTATTTAATGTTATAGGACTTTTTACTTCGGTTGTTGTAGATAATCTAGCATTTATAATTACTACGCCAAATACTATTAACATATAAAATAGTATAATTCCTGCCATATTTTTCATTGTTTCATTTTTCATTTTCACACACTCCATTTCCTTTTACCGATTTTATTATAATACATACACTTGTTCGTGTCAATCTTAAAAGTAAACATTTGTTTGACTTTTTACACTTGCTATGCTATTATTTAATTGGAGGTAAACTGATATGGATAAAAACATAACTAAAAGACAAGAAGATGTTCTTGATTATATTAAAAAATATGTTGTTGAACATGGCTTTCCACCATCTACTAGAGAAATTGGTGCAGCTTTAGGATTATCTTCACCTGCAACAGTGCATACCCATTTAAAAAAGTTAGAAGATGCTGGTTGCATTAGGAAAACAAATTCAAAATTTAGAACTATAGAAATAGTTGGAGATAACGAATATGCTAAAAAGGATGAAGAACTTGTTAAAGTTCCACTACTTGGTACGGTATCATGTGGTAATCCAATTGAAGCAATTGAAAATCCTGATGAATGGTTTACATTACCGGCGAGTTTAATTCCTACTAGAGAAACTGTTTTTACGTTAAAAGCTAGTGGAGAATCAATGATAAATGTAGGTATTTATGATGGCGATGTTATTATTGTTCAAAAGCAAAAAGTTGCTCGTAATGGAGAGATAGTTGTTGCAATGACAGATGATGGTGAAGTAACATTAAAAACATTCTATAAAGAAAAAGATTATATTAGGTTACAGCCTGAAAATGATACAATGGCTCCTATTATATTAAATAATTGTACTATATTAGGTAAAGCTATTGGATTATATAGAAGCTTGTAAAAAAGAGGAAGAAGCATAAAAAAACTTAATCAAAATGATTAAGTTTTTTTTGTTCGCTAAGCAAATATGAAGTAACACATTATTCCAATGTATACTAGTAAGCAAAGTACTCCGTTGATTTTTTCAAAGCTTTTAGAACGTCCTGTTACACCAACTGCCATACAAGCAAATATACCACCTAGTAAACCACCAATATGAGCATAATTATCTATTCCAGTAGATAAGAATCCAATAGCCAAGTTTACAATTATAACAGGAAGAATTTGATTTTTAAGAGCTGTTCCTAAATAATTACGAAAATGATATCCAAAATATAGTAATGCTCCTGCTAAGCCGAATATTGCTCCTGATGCTCCAACTGATAATATATTAGGTGAACCTAATACAGCGGATAATAGTCCACCAGTTATAGCACTAACTAAATAAATGAATAAAAATTTCCATTTACCCATAAATGTTTCAATTTGTCTTCCTAAAATATATAAAGAATACATATTAACTAACAAATGTATTAAACTACCATGTAAGAATGCATGAGTAAGTAAACGCCATACTTCTCCTGATTGTAATAGTTGAACATTATTGGCTCCTAATTTTATTGCCACTTCATTAGTAATTCCAGATATAGCACCTATTCCATCTATCATACAAGTAATGATAAACATAATAACACAAGCTGCTATCAATACATTAGTAAAAATAATTTTCTTAGGTCGGAATGTTTTATCATATACTTTATTGTCTCTTTCAGTTTTTTCATTAATATCTTTAGTTACATTAATAATTAAATCTACTCCTGTGGTATCCTTTAAAAGCTTTTCATTTATATCTGGAAATGCTTCTAATATTCCTTGATTTGTAATATTTAAATCATTATCAATTAATGATACTGGTGTAATTGATTTAGTAGGTTCTATCTTTAAATCCTCATTAACATCTAATAATATGTTTAATGTATTCACATTAAATGAAAAAGTTTTTTTCTTTATTTGTTTAACAATACTTTCTATTTTATAAATATCATATGTTAATTGTTCTTTATTAAAAATATTATTTGAATTTATTCTAATAATACGATAAGGTCCATCTTGATTTTCTAACCAAATTTCGTCTTTTACACCATTTACTACAATAGGATTATAATTTTCTTCTGTTATAAAATAGTGTACTAGTTTCATAATTATTTCATCTTTTTTATTCATAACAACAGTACTCATAGTATGCCTCCTATTTCTTTATATATTATATCAAATTTATTTCTAATTAAAACTATTCATTTTTGATTTTAATTATTTTTTATTTTCATACATTTTTATATTACTCATATTATTTAGTATGAGGTGATATAATGATTACTTATTTAATATTCATTTATATAACTGTTTTATCTTTATTATCTTTTTTATTTATTAGACTTATTAAAACTAAGGTGATGAAAAGTGACTTGAGTTTTTTTGTTATAACTAATTTTATTCTGTCATTTTCTTTTTTAGTTTTTTTATTTTATTATAAAGATTATTTACTCAGTTTAGTTAATATGTTTTTTTTGTTACTTAATACTATATTTTTAAGTTATGAAATAAAACTTACTTATGATAAGTATCGCTTATTATCAGTGCCCTATCTCATATATATAGTATTTTTGTTTTATCTTATTTTTGATCTTTATCTAATGCATCTATAAAACTTTGGAATTCATCTGGTAATGGTGCTTCAAAATGCATTTCTTTTTTTGTTATCGGATGAATGAAGTCCATTCTGTATGAATGTAAAAATTGACCAAATTCAGTACATTTTTTTGTAGTATAAATAGGATCGTTATAAACTGGGTATCCAATATAATTCATATGTACTCTAATTTGATGAGTACGTCCTGTTTCAAGAACTAAACTTACTAAAGTGTAATCTTGATATTTTTTTACTACTTTTAAATGGGTAATTGCTGCCTTGGAATTTTCGGCTATAACAGCCATTTTTTTACGATCTTTAGGGTCTCTACCGATAGGTGCATCAATAGTTGCTGAATCATGTGGGAAATTACCACAAATTAATGCTAAATATTCCCTTTTGATATTTTGATGATTTTTGAAATATTCAGTTAAAATAGCATGAGATTTATTATTTTTGGCGATAAGTAATAAACCAGATGTATCTTTATCAATACGATGAACTATACCTGGTCTTTCTTCACCATTTATATCACTTAGTGAGTTTGTATAATGCATTAAACCATTTACTAAAGTATTATTATAATTCCCTGAACCAGGATGAACTACTAAACCACTTGGTTTATTTACAACTATAATATCATTATCTTCATAAACTATGTCGATTGGCATTTCTACTGGTACTACATCTGTTTCTTCTATGAAACCATCTTTTATTTCTATTTCATCATTTTCTTTTACTTTATATGATGCTTTCTCTATACTACCATTTACTGTTATGTATCCTGCATCTAACATTTTTGAGATTGTAGAGCGAGAATGTTCAGTATTACTTGCTAAGTATTTATCTAGTCTTTCTGTTTTTTCTTGAACAATTATTTTCATTTACATCTTCCCCCTTTATGATTGCTATAATAAGTAAGAATACTCCTATTACAATGCACATATCTGCGACATTGAAAACTGGAAAATCATATTTAAATATATAGAAATCTAAAAAGTCTCTAACATATCCAAATAAAATACGATCTATTAAATTACCAGCTAAACCACCTATTAATAAGCCAAACGCTAAATTATTCCTTTTGTTTTGCTTAAAACAATAAATGAAATGATAAATGATTATCATAGCTAGGACTGTTCCTATTCCAATTATAATCTTTGAATTACTAAATAGGCCCCAAGCTGCACCTGAGTTCTGGCATAGTGTTAAATAAAAAAAATTAGGAATAATTTTAATTGAATGATTTAGTGTTAAATAAATAGATGAAACTATTTTAGAAATTTGATCTATAGCTAAAACGATTATTGCTATTATTAACATTTTTTTGTTCACCTGTTACACCTCGCTAATCATTATATCATATATCGACTAAAATTACATCTTCACCTATCTTGATTATATTAGTAAAAGATACTTTTGAGTCATTGCTAGCAATCATCATCCTTTTAAAACTTTTCTTTTCCTCAATGATTAGATAAATAATTTCTCCAGTACTCGTTATTTCAGCATCAACGATACGACCTATACGGCGGCCATCTTTAGTACTTATTATATCTTTGGTTTGTAAGTCGGATAGAAACATAAAATCACCTATTTAATTATATGTGTTTAATGGAATCTAATTATAGAGATAATCTTTTTTATTTTATTAGTCTTTTAATATTTTCTAGTGCATTTTTTTCTATTCTTGATACTTGGGCTTGGGAGATATTTAATTCTTCACTTAATTCAGTTTGTGTCTTACCATAAATATATCTATTATATATTATTTCTTTTTCACGATCTTTTAGAGTTAATAAAGCTTTTCTTAGAGACATTAATGTTTCTTTATCATATTCTTGCTGTTTGTTAGCTATTTGATCTAGTAAATAGATAGTATCACCACCATCATTGTAGATTGGTGTGTAAATACTAACTGGTTCTTTTTGAGAAGCTAGTGCATAACTAATATAATATTCATCTATATCTAGAGATTTTGATATTTCTGTTGTAGTTGGCTCTTTCCCATAATTATTATAATATTTTTCTTTAAAATAATTAATTTTATTTGCAAGCTCTTTAGTACTTCGGCTTATCTTTAGTGGAGTTGAATCTCTAAATGCTCTTAGTATTTCTCCTTTAATTAGAAATACTGCGTAAGTACTAAAACAAACATTAAGAGATAAATCAAAATTATCAATTGCTTTTATTAAACCAATACACCCTATTTGAAATAAATCATTAATGTTTGTTTCATTAGTTTTAAATCTTTTTAATATACTTAAGACTAGTTTAAGATTACTTTCTACTAATATGTCTTTAGCTTTTTTATCACCGTTTTTGTAAGCTTTAAATAATTCAGTCATTTCTTCGTTTGATAATGTTTTTAATTCACTAGTATTTACTCCGGTAATTTCGACTTTTTTATTATACATAAAAAACTCCTTTCATACCTATTTAGGTTAAAAGGAATTTTTTTTATTCATTAAATATACTAAATATTAAAATAGATTTAATTGGTTATTTTTTTACTAAAATTAGCTTTCAATTGTTATTATGAATGATTTGATGATAATATTCATATTTTGGGCCAGATATTTTTGGTAGATTACTACAACTAGGGATTATCAAGTAAGTTTTTTGAAGATTTAAAAATGCAAGAAAAAAAGGAGATAACTCCTTATTCATATTTGTTTTCACTAAATTCTTCAAAAATATCTATTAAATATTCTTTTCTAGCTATTTGTTCTTTCCATTCTTCTGGTATGAAGTCATATCCAAATACTATACCTGCTAAACCACCAGTTAATGCTCCAATTGTATCTGTGTCTTCACCTAAGTTAATAGCTCCTATTATAGCTTCTTTGTAGCTTTCGGATTTTAATAATACCCAAATACATGCTTCTAGAGAATCTACAACATAGCCGCTAGATTTTATATCTTTGATAGTTAGTTTACTTATATCTTCTTTTAATAGCCTACTATAAGCATTTTGTGCTTCTTCACTGAACATTGTGTAGTCAACACATTTTGTCATACTATAAGCTGAATATTTATCTTTACCATTTAATAAGAACATTGCTAATCTTGTATATATATAGCATCCCATTATACTTATGTCATGTGCATGAGTTATAGACGATATATTTTTTACTAATTCTAATACTTCAAAATCTTTTAACTTACGAGCATTGGCATAGTAAGCGATTGGAAGTATTCTCATTAAAGAACCATTACCATTTGAATAAACATCTCTTAAACCACAAGTTGTCGGGTCAGCATGTTTTTCTTCAAATTTATCGATTGCTTGAGCACAAGTATTACCAATATCAAACACTTCACGATTTGGTGTGTATTGTGCATGATTTTTGAAAGCTGCAAACTTTAATGCAATATCTGTCAAATCTATATTGTTTTTAGCATTTATGGAGTCGATTGTTGCTATCATCATAGATGTATCATCTGACCAAGTACCTGCTGGTTGATTATGTGTACCATAACCAATCATTTTCGTAACAGGTTTTTTTAGTAATTCTTTTCGACTTTTAAATTCTAGGGGGACTCCCATGGCGTCGCCAATAACAAAGCCCATTAATCCGTCTAAGTACTTCAACCTCATGATACCACCCACCTATCTACATTATACTATATTTTTTTATTTTTTATAGTATTTTCTTTTAAATACTGAGTATTAAAATATTCTATTGCTTCTATTAATGTTTGATTTTCTATATTAGATATTTGACTTTTGTTTTTCATTAGATTTAGTAATGTGTCTTTACCATATACTTCTATGATGTATCGAACCATAAGATAACTGATATCATAGCCATTATAAATTGTTTTTTCTACTTTTTTTGTTCCTTCTTTAGTAATTTGTTCTTCTTGAGTTGTTAAGATAAATGTATCTTCTTTCATAGTAGATATGTCTGGTATTTCGTATGTGTTGATTCTGCTTATTAAAATAGTTAAGTCTTCTTTATAAGAACCGTCTAAATACTTAGCAACACCTTCTGTTAACCATTCTGGTAGTTTACCATATAGAATGTCTGTTATGTAATGTATAAGTTTATGGAATATTACTTGGTTGTATTCTTTTTTATTATAGGAATCTTTACTTTCTATTGGTGGTTCATATAGATTTATTGTTCTTGGGATATCATTTTCTTTATCTTCATCTACTATGCAAGCTACCATATAATTTGGATATGGCCCTAGCCCTCTTCTTTTTAATCCTTCTATTAAAGATGGTAAGTCTTTGTATATATAGGTATTAATTTTTATTTCTTGGTATGGTACTTCAAACCATTCGAATAACTCTACTTTACTTCGTTCTAATAGTTTATCAATATGTAATATATAACTTTTTGAAACTTCGACTGCTATAATATTATTCTTCATTAATTACTAATTCCTTTATAGTTGAAAAGTCATCTAAGTTAATTAATTTGAATACTTTATTTTCATATAAAATACAAGTGTGCTCTGGATGTAATTTTGGTATGCCAACACTACCTGGATTTAATTGCTTACCTTCTAAATTATAGATATGAGTATGACCAGAAATAATATATTTATCTTTAAATAGGTAGTTATACTTATCAATTAAATGGCCATGTGTTAGATAGAATGTCGTACCATCGATATTAATAGTTTTATAATCATCCATAATACTAAAGATGGTTACCATATCATCTACTTCTGAGTCACAGTTACCTCTTACAGCTATTATCTTATTACTATATTTATTTAAGATATTAGCAACGTCCATTGTAGAATATTCGTCTGGTAGAGAATTACGTGCTCCATGATATAGTAAATCCCCTAATAGAATAATATTATCTGGATTTGTTTTTTTAATTAATTCTTCTAATTTTTTTGTATATTTTAAAGAACCATGGATATCTGATGCAATTATTAATTTCATATTAGTTATTCTCCTTTATACATGTATCTATTATATATTTTATATCTTCAATTGATTTATCTATGTTAAATCGTCCGTTTCCTACTGGATAATAAACTGGAAAACATTTATAAATATCTTTTCCAATCTTCTTATCAAAAGAAATTTTTCTTGTTTCTGAAACTGATATCTTTTTATTTAGAAATATTGAACTTACTTGGTTACCAAATAAAATTATAATTTTAGGTTTCACTATTTTTATCTCTTTTTCTAATAGCGGAAGATAATCTAAGAAATACTTATCTTTTAGAGGACGGGCATCGATTTGAGTACATTTACCGAGATTAGTAATAAATACTTTGTGTTTTTTTATATTATTGTATACTTCAGTACAAAAATCTGGTGTCCATTCACTTCCTTTGATACTTTTTATTCTATTATAAATATCTTCATCTAATAAATTAACAGCATAGAATAAATCCCATATTTGTTTTGTGCCTAACCAGGGATGATATGGACCTTTCCAAGCAGGATTTGATGCTATATTTCGACCTGTGGGATTCATAAAAACGAAGCAAATATCAGGTTTTTCTTCATAGCCACCATTATATATAGAATGAAGAGTTGGATCACCATATATTAATTGTAATTTATCATACTCTTTATTTAATGATTGTAATTTCATCTTATACCACCTTTGTAAATTATAACACATTAAAAACTCGATAAAATTAATTATCAAGTTTTTTTACAGAAATAAGAATATTATTTTTATTAAAAGTATATTCGTATGAGGGTAGATAATCATAATAGGAAGAAAACATATAAAAAATATTTTGATTACTTAAGCTAGTCGCATCATAAAAGGTGTAATTCTCAATTTTCTCTATTTCATTACCATTATAACTATCATACAAATATATTTGGGAATTTAAAAAATTTTGTTCATTAGTTGATTGGATAAATTTTATATATAAATATTTTAATGTAGCTGTATTATTTTGAATAATTGTTGTGGTTTTGTAACCATCAAGAAAAGTTGTATCTTTGGTAAAGGGAATATAATTAAAATAGCAAGTATCTTTTTTACAGATAAAGTTTTCAATATTATAATAGTTGTACTTAGTTGAATGGTCATCTGATATTGTAACTTCTTTAAATATTTGTTTAGCAAGAGAGAGGATAGTTGATTTTTTTAGACTAACTAGGTAGCCATAATTATCTGACATAGTTTTTTTATTAGTGGTAAATGAGACTGAAGTTGCACGACTTACTGTATAAATTATTTTATATTCATCCGAAATATTTTCAGTAAATAATGCTCCTAATAAACTCAAGTCCATACATTCTGTACATGAAGATGAATCTAAGAATGTTGAAATTTCATTAGTACTAAGTGATATATCTAGTTTTTCATATATATCATCTAATGGAGTGGCAGAACTGTAAATTGTCACTTCTTCATATTCTGGCTCAACTATTGAACTTGAATATGATAATTCATTATTTAGTTTTAATATGCTGTAAGTATTAATTAAAAAAACAAGAATAATAAAAATTATTAATATAATAGATAGTTTTCTTTTTGACATATAATCACCTTGATAAGTTTAATATAACAAACCTAAATAATTTTAGCAATATTTAAAAAGATTAGTATTGCTACTAATCATATATTTTCTTATTTAAATCTAATCCTTCTAATTCTAAAGCTATTATAATACTTTTTATTTCTGAGTCACTAAGACCTTTTTCTTTTAAGTCTTTTCTTTTTAAAATCCAAATGTCATAAATGGTTTTAATATTAAGTGATAATAATTTACTTGTTAAGTTTGATGTAAGGTTTAGTCTCGTAATATTCTCTTCTGTACTTAGCATTTATTTCACCTCTTTATTATTTATTGTATCAATTATGTAATTTTTACATTCTGTGTATGTCATATTTAAGGGTATTGACAAAGTACTATATAAATATTGTTCAGCTTTTTTAAAGTAAGTATCATCTTTATCTCCTATTTTTTTACCACTTTCTTTTCTTTTTAAATTACGAAGATATGTAGTTTTTATTATTTTTACTAAGTCAAGAAGGTTTTCAGTAGATAAAAGTTCCTTATATATATTTTCTAGTGATTTTTCATTACTTTTTATTTCTTCTACTTGAGGAATAGATTCTATTATTTTCTGAGTTTCTTCTTTAGATGGAAGTTCTATTATATATGGATTATCAGTTGGAATATTAATAACTAAGGTGGTATCATTTACTGGAGATATACGATAATAATCTTTACCTTTTATATAGTTTTCTTTAATTTCTTTTATTATACAGACATCCCTTTTATATATTATATAGTCATTTATTTTGTACATATTTGGACCTCCTTAAAAAGAAATGAGTAGCTCAACAGGACTTACGCCATAAGCTACTCGTTGTATTAATATTATATCATTTTTAGTTTTTCTAAGTAAGGATTTTTTTTAGTTTTCAGTCCATTTTTTTAGCACTTCTGAGTCTATTTTTGAGGCATCGAAGCGATAATGGGCAGTGATTTCACTTTTGGTTAGATAGTCCTCTTCCCTGTTTTTTTGGCCACCATTATGAATAACATAAGTTATTCCTTTTTCATTACGACGATCGGAGATAATACCAATATGATTATTTTCAAAAATAACAATATCTCCTGGTTGCCAGTTTTCAATATCACTTGGTTCTAAAGTAAGGGATATTGCATACTTAGAGAAGAAAATATTAAGATTAATTACTCTTCTAAAGTCTATATTGATATCCGGATTTTTTATATTAGGGTAATCATCTGGATAATTTAATATATCTTGATTTACCATATCTCTTAGAGAATAACCAGCGTTTTTAAAAGCTCGCCATATTGTATCAGTACAAGTTCCTTCATTATCTGGTGGGTATGAATTATCATAATATTTGCTTACATATTTAGGATTGTTTTCGGCATCTATTCTCGCTCCTAGAACAAAGTCTGTATAATCGTCTATTTTATCATTATCAAAGTCTACTGTACCATAAATAGTTTTTACTTTAAAGTCAGATGCTTTGTAATATTCTTTTGGTACTAAATTATTTTTATTCATTATTGTTAAAACTATTATAGTAAATATAATGATAAACATTATAATAAAGAATGAATTTAATACTTTTTTCTTTTCCTTTTCCACTATTTCACCTTTTTCGATACTATTATATCATGTATAATCTGGAACTTAAAGATTTCAAAAAAGCAAATATCTTTTACTTATTTAAATGAGATATTTTTTATTATGACTATTATTTAATTTTTCTTTAGATGATAAAAATACTTCTCTTAGTTTTTCTTGAAAATTTGATATTTCTTCTTCTGTATAATCTTCAGTTTGTAAAACATATAATTCATTAATAAAATCTTCGATAGTAATTGTATCTTCGTAATTTATTAGGTCCTTTATCAATAATCTTTTGAAATAGTTACTAGTATAATAATAGATTCTATGAGATATGTTTTTTAATTTTAAAAATTCTTCTAATAGATTGACGAATTGCTCTATATCTTTTTCATCTAAAGTTAATTGTGGAACATCATATTTAAGACTATATAATTCATATTCTCTTAGTATTCTTTTAGGTACTTTATTTTTTTCTAAAAATTGAACTGGTAAGTTGTTATCGCTTGAATAACCAAATTCTTCTTTGATATCTTGACTTTCTTCACAATAAAATGTACTTGGCTTTTCTTGTTTTAAATTTCCTAAATATTTATCTTTTTTATGTTGATTTCTTTTTAACTCTTTAAAATTTAAATTATCTAAATTACTATAATCTGTTGAAAAATATCTTGTTTTTCTGTGATTTAATTTATGTAAGTAATAAATAGAGTTAATAACTGCGCAACTTGCTGCTGCGACAATTATTGATTCTGGTTTATCTTGGATTATTGATATTGTTGTTCCGCCAATTAATGCTCCTGTCATAAAACTAAATCTAATAGCATTTTCTTTTTCTGTTCTATTAAAATACTCATTTGATGCTTGAAGTGTTTCTTCCATCTGCATTAGTTCGATTTCTTTGTCTATATTATTTTTAAATATTGCCATAAATATCCTCCTTAATCGAGGTATAATTTATCATAAAATGTAAAAAAGAGCAAACTTATTTGCTCTTTAATTCTAACCTTCTTTTTCTAAAAATAAAATAATAAAGTAAGCCTGATATTGCGAATCCAACCACTTCAATAACTAGAACTGGTGGAAAATATTTTAACCAAGGATATAAAGCCATCACGTTATCAGGAATTGATGTTGAAAATATGTAATTAGTTCCTAAACTAAGATTAAATGGATACATAATCAGTACTAAAAGATTAGTGAATATTATAACTCTAATGTAATCTTGCATTTTTATTTCATAATTTAAGGCATAATAAGAATAATAGCTTACTAGGATAAAGAAATGATGTGATATTACATACTGCCACCATTCATAATTATCAATTGTTGATACCATATCAGGCCATAATATAGCAGGAATTGGTCCTATAAAGCAAAGAAATATTGTGTATTTTAAAATCCATTCTTTGTCTGCTAATATACCATATATAAACATGTAATTAGCTATGAAACATAGATGTAACGGAAGATGTTTAGTATAATCAAAAACTCCATAGTACATAAAACCAAATGTGAATATAATCATATTAAGTAGCATTATTATAGCTGATATTTTTAAAAACTTTTTAGATTTTTCTTTTGGTATTTTGGATATCTTATTACGATTTCGATATATCAAAATTAATCCAATTAATGGAATTAAACAAAATAAAAGATGAATACCTTGAAATTGTTTAAATAAAAATTGGGGATTTTCATTAACAAAAAATTCTCTTAACATAAACGTACTTCCTCTCAATAAAACTAATTTTTTGGTTACTATTTCAGTATACAATGAATTGCTTATTTATTTTTGCTACTTTGTCTTAATAACTTTTTTATAGATTGTTATCTAAATTACTTAGATAGTTTAACACATGAACTTTAATTAATGCAATATATATAATAATTTTAATATATTTTATCAAAACAAAAGATGGAATAATCCATCATTTTTGTTTTAATTGAATTAAAATACCACATACTGCTAAAACAATAAAAATAATAAATAAGACATTTGATTGTAATGTAATAAATACTGGAATATATTGTTTTACTAATGTTGCTCCAGCAATACTGGTTATGCATATTAAAATTGGTTTAATAAATAGAAGAGATAAAATACCTACTACAAGAGAGATTCCAATTTGAACTGCAAAAGACATTGTAGATTCTAATCCAGTTATATATGGTCCAATAGTTGTATATGTCAAGTATGCTACTGCTAAACAAAGAGCTAGTTTTTCTAATTTATATCCCATTGAAGCAAGGATTAAACCTGCTACTATTTGAATTATTAAAAGAGTATTAGTGGCTTCGATAAAATTACCACCTATATATCCAGCTATTGTATAACCTATACAAAACCAAGCTAGTGTTATTACTAATTTTTGAATTTTATAACCATACATACATAATACAAAACCAATACCAATAAATATTAGGGCTGTTATACGTGAATCCATCTTTTACCTCCTTAGTTATTTTTCTTTACTTTGCGATATATTAATTTATATATTTCGTAAATGACAATAATTACTAGTGATACTAAGAATATCTTAATGATTGTTGATAGTCCTAGTGGGATTACTTTTAAGAATGTTGCAGTAATTGGAATTTCTGCTAATATCAATTGAAGAGCTATTGATAAAATAATTGTTCCTATTACTAAAGGATTTGTTAATAATGATTCTTTCATTACTGAACGCTTTTCACTACGGCAATTTAAAACATTAATATTTTGAATAATTACCATTAACATCATTATAACCGAACGAGCATATTCAATTGTTGAACCATTGTCTAGTAGAACTTTCCAAGTACCAAATACTATGGCACTTATAGAAATACCTAAAATTGATACTTCAAGCATTAAATCTTTTGAAAATAAAGATTCTTTTGGATCACGTGGTTTTTCTTTCATAATGTTTTCTTCTGCTTGTTCAAATGATAATGCAACATCTTGAAGACCATCTGTTACGATATTTAACCATAGAAGTTGAATAGCTAGTAGTGGAATATCGTATCCAAATGCTATTGATAATAAAAAGAAACATACTTCTGCAAAACCACATCCTAATAGGAATAATATTATTTTACGAATATTACTATAAGCAGTACGACCTTCTTTAACTCCAGATACGATTGATGTGAAATTATCATCTGCTACTATCATAGAAGCTGTCTCTTTGGCTACATCTGTTCCACTACCCATGGCTATACCAATATTTGCAGCGCGAATAGCTGGAGCATCATTTACACCATCTCCAGTTACAGCAACAAATTCTCCTTGACGTTTAAAAGAGTTTACAATTTCTAATTTATCCATTGGGGATACACGTGAAAATACTCTTATTTTACTGACAAATTCATCAAATTCTTTTTCACCTTTTGCTAAATATTTTTCAACATCTTGGCCAGTTGCTACTTCAGAACGCTTTTCACACATTCCTAAATCTTTAGCAATAGCATATGCTGTAAGTGGATGATCACCAGTAATCATTACTACTTTAATACCGGCATCTGTGCATTCTCTTAGAGAATCTCGAACTTCTACTCTAATTGGATCAATGAATGCTACCAAACCTACAAAATTTAATTTTTTTATATCTTTTTCGGTTGTTCCTTTTACTTTACCATCTGCTATGGCAATTACACGATAACCTTTGCTAGTTAATTCAATGTTTTGATTAATATATTTATCATTTTCTTCAGAAAATGACATGATTTTTTCTAATGAACCTTTTACTGTACAATATGTTTCCCCATCTTTTTCATAGAATACTGCTGAATATTGATTCTCTGATTCATAAGGAATTCTTTCGATGATATTAGGTCGTTCAGTTACTTTTAATTTGGCAGCTAGACTTAGGAAAGCAATATCAATTGAATCTCCAAACGATTCCCATTTACCATTTGGTTGTTTTTCTAAATTTGCTTCGTTATTAATTGCTCCTAGTAAAGCAATGTTTTCAGCTTTTTTAATATCTGCTCCATCAAGTGGAAGAACATAACCATTATCATTATATCCAGTACCATTTATCTTATAATTTGAACCATCTGCTAAAAGTATTTCTTTAGCTGTTTGTTCATTTACAGTTAGTGTTCCTGTTTTATCAGAAGCAATTACTGTACAACTACCTAAGGATTCAACAGCATTTAGTTTTTTTACTATAACATTCTTCTTAGCCATTCTTTGAGAAGCAACTGTTAAAGCCATAGTTAATGCTAATGGTAATCCTTCGGGCATTGCTGAAACAGATAAAGCAATAACACATAAGAAAATATTATCCCACTCATATCCCTTTGTTATTAAAACTACTGTTGTGATAATTGCAACTATAATTATTATTATACTTATTTGTTTAGAAAATCTTTCTGTTCTAATCGTTAATGGTGATTTTTCTTCTTCAGTATTTGTTACTTTATCGGCGATTTTACCAATTTCGGTATTTAAAGAGGTCGCAACTATTACTGCATGAGCTCGACCTGTTGTTACAGAAGTTCCAGCATATACCATATTACGTCTTTCAGCTAAGGAAGTGTTTTCACCTAGTTTCTCGTTTGTTTTAACAACATTAACACTCTCACCTGTTAGGGCTGATTCGTCTACTTGAAAATTATGACACTCAATAATACGGGCATCTGCACCTATTTTATCGCCACTTTCTAAAAGAAGAATATCTCCTACTACAAGTTCACTTGATTCTACTTCTACCTCTTTACCATTACGCATTACTCTAGATGTAGATTTAATCATATTTATTAGACTCTCGGCATCTTTGCGTGCTTTCCATTCTTGATATGTTCCCATTATGACGTCAACTAATATTATAAATATTAAAGCTGTTGCATCAATGACTTCTCGAGCTATAAAAGATAAAATAACTGTTACTACGAGAATTAACTCTATTGGGTTTTTAAATTGATTAAAGAATAGTTTTATTATACTATCTTGCTTAGCTTTTGGTAATTCATTCTTACCGCTTTTTTCTAATAATTCATTAGCCTTCTTAGGACTTAGTCCTGATTCATTAGTATGAAATTCAGCTAATACTTCTTTGATATCTTTGTTATAATATTTCATTTTTTCCTCCCTACAAAAACTTTTTAAGTTTTTCCAGTAAAGTTTCTTTATTTAATCTATAACCAGAATGTTATTCGGGATTGTTGATTATAGAACATAAAAAATATGCAAAATACTCCCTTATCCTGTGTTTTTATTTTACCATATATAGAGATTTTATTCTATACATAATATTTTGTAAAAAAAATAAGACTTAATTGTCTTATTAAATTATATGCATTATCAATTCTATGATTATTCCAGATATTATACCTATAAAATATGTTAATCCTAGTACTTTTAAGTTATCTTTGATATTTTTGCTTGATTTAAATAATACTAAGATAGCTACACCACTATTAGTTAAAAGACCAGCTATAACTCCGCCAAGGCTTAATGCATTATTCAAATATAATTCTGTTAACACAACACTAGCTCCACAATTAGGAATTAATCCAATTAAGCTAGTAATAAATGGAGCTAAATAACTATCTTTTAAAAGTATTTTAGAAAATAATTGTTCTTCTCCGTATTCAAAAGCAATATTGATAATAAATGTTGCTATAAATATAAATATAAGTGTTTTTATAGTATGAATAATACTTGATACTAATAAATTATGTTCGTGATTACAACCACAATGTTCATGTTCGCATATATCATATGTTTCTTGATTATTTTTTTCTTTTTTAAATATTAAGTCTATGATAATTCCTGATACTATTCCGATAAATAGTTTTATTCCTAAAATAAGAATGATTGTGCCTATCGGGGCTTTTTCAGAAATTAATATAGGTAACATTTCATCACTAGTAGATAAATATATAGCAATAAGTGTTCCTAATGAAACGATTCTTGTTATATATAGATTGGTTGCAATAACAGAGAATCCACATTGAGGGATTAGACCTAATAAACCACCTATTACAGGACCAAATTTGCCTGATTTACTGATAACTTTCTTACTTTTATCAGATAATTTATGTTCAATGTACTCTATTAATATAAATGCAATTAAAAGAAATGGTATTAAACCTATTATATCAGATAGAGTATGTTTTAATATATGTAGAAATTCATGCATGATTTCAACTCCCTTTTTTACGTATTTAATTGTATATTATGATATTGTTTTAGTCAATATAAAACGGTTGTATAATTTTTAGTGTGTGTAGTGAATTTTTACTATATGCACTTTTTTCATAAAAAAGACATATAAATAGAATTCCTTGATACAATATAAGCGCTAACAAATAATTGAAACGAGGTATTTATATGTCTGAACAAAATTATATTACAGAAATGTTGGAATTGAAAGATAACAATATTAAATTTTTTGAAAATTGCTATTATAAAGAGAAAATTAATAAAGTAATTCATAAAATTTTTGAAGGATATCTAACTTATCAACCATCTAATTGCTATAAATGTGGTACTGCTTTTGATTCAAAATTTGAAAAGCATGGCTTTATTACTTCTAATATAATCATTCCAGATGTTGCTGGTTATAAAGCAATTTTAAGGCTATATAAGCAAAGATATTTATGTAAACATTGTAATAAAGCATTTACTTTAAAAACTTCTGTTACTGACTATGGATGTTTTATATCCAAGAACACTAAGTTGAAAATAGCTAAAGATTTAAAAGATAAAATTTCTGAAAAAGATATTGCTAAAAATAATAATGTTTCTCCTAACACTGTTGAACGTGTTATAGATTCTTACTATAACAATTTAAAACTTTATAAACATTATCTTCCAAAAGTCTTATCTTTTGATGAGTTTAAATCTGTTAAATCTGCTGACGGAGCTATGAGTTTTCATATTTGTAATGGTGAGACAGGACAAACTATAGATATTGTTGAAGACAGAAAATTACTTAGTTTATTAACATATTTCAGTTACTATGACGCAAAAGCTCGTCATTCTGTTAAATACATTATTATTGATATGTATGCACCTTATGTTTCTTTAATAAAAAAAATGTTCCCGAATGCTAAAATTGTTATTGATTCTTTTCACCTTGTTCAATTAATTTCTCGTTCTTTAAATAAAACAAGAATAAGAGCAATGAAAAATAATAAAAATGCTTATAATAAAATGAAAAGATATTGGAAATTAATACTTAAATCAAGAGATGAATTAGATTACTCAGAATGGAAAAGATTTACATGTTTTTCAAACTTAATGACCGAAAAAGACGTGGTCGATTATATTCTCAATCAAGACATTGAATTAAGAGAAACATATTTTAAATATCAGGAATTATTATCAAGTATTAAAAGCAAAGACCAAAACAAATTTATACATGCAATTACTGAAATTAACAAGAACGTTTCTGACTATATGAAAACATCAATAAAAACTTTAATCGAATTCAAAGAAAACATTTATAATACATTCAGTACAAACTATCACAATGGTTTTATAGAAGGAAATAATAACTTTATAAAAGTGTTAAAAAGGATTGCTTTTGGTTTTAGATTATTTAGAAGATTTAAAGCTAGAATAATGATATGTAAATGGTTAATAAAAATAAACAAGAAAAAAGCCAATGCTTACGCACTAGCTTTATAAAATAATTATCACTTATTTTGTGTTACACACACTATTTGACAATGAGCCAAAAAAAGGTTTCTTACCTTTTATTCCAACGATTGTTAAACATATTATTTAGATAATCTACACCAAAATACTTATCGTATATTTCTTCTATCTTATTACTAGGAGGTATATTTAATTCATATTCTTTACCTCGATTTATTGCTCCTAAAGTAAGTATTACATCAAATATAAGAAAAATAATTGTTATTTTCATTAATTTTGTACTTTCTGTTTTATTGAATTTATCAATTATTTTTCTTATTAATGGATAAATTAATTCTATCCAGATGATTCCGAGTAATCCCCAAAATACTGAATACATTAGACATACACGACCATTTATGTTAAATGGTTTCTTGCTATAATTCCAAGCAACGAAACCAACTATTTTTTCCATTAGAAAACTTAGTATGTACTCCAAGATTGTTCCAATAGCAAATGATGCTCCAAATATGCTAATAGTTCCTTTATCTTTCAATCTATATAAAGATAAAGTTAGAACAACTGCACCAATACCATAAACTATATTAAATGGACCTATTACTAAGGCAGAATGATTAATTAAAAGGCCTTTTTTTAAAAGAGACCATATTCCTTCTACTATCCAACCGAAGAAACAACCGAATATAAATATATAGAAAATATCATGAAAAGATACTTTATCTTTTGTCATAAAAAATCCCCAATCTGTAATTAGATTATATCATTTCAGACTGGGGATTAGCAAATTTTACTACTTGTTTAAAAAGTTTCTACGTTCCTTTATTAATCTTTGTAATTCCGATAAATCATAATTACAATTTGTTGCTGATGATATTTTTTGGAATTTATTATATTCTTTTATAAATAGTTCTTCTAAGTAGTTTAATTCTGATAATGAATTCGTTTTAGATATTCTGTCTGTTACTATAGATAATATTTTCTTGATATCAAAATTTAATGCTATAGTTTTATTATATAGATTATATGCTGTATAGTTATTTTCTATTTTATTAAGAATACTTGCTAAGATATTCATATCGTAATTCTTAGTATATTTATTTATAAGAGTTTTTAACTTAGAAGTTTCATTTGCTATTATTTTATCTATATTATAAGCAATTATTGGTAAACCATTTTTGTTTCTTTTAGTTTTAAATTCTTCACTAATACGAGATATTAACTCCAAGTATTGATTATCATCTAATTTATTATAATCAACTAAAATAAAATCAGGTTCAATATTAGGAATGTTTGAATTATTATAGTTAGGTCTTAAAGCAAATCTATCTATAACAATTGTATTATTTGAATCTCTTGTATTATCTATTAATTCACGAGGTACCATGTATTTGTCTTTACTATTATTTAGTGAGTTTGAACTAATATTGGAATTAGACATTCTATTTATTCCTGAATCTAAGATTCCATAAAAACCAAATAGTATGTCACTATTTATTACGAAGTTGTCATTTGATATTAAACTTGTACTAATTCCATCAGGTTGGTTATTTAAAGTATTATGCCAGCTTTCAAAATAACTATTTGTAGCCATTAATTCTCTACTTATATTCATATTACTTATTAAGAATAAGAAATCATTAGGACAATTATATATTTGAACTTCTTTACCATATATATTCTTAATAAAAGCATTATTTTGATATGGCTTTGTTCTTATTTCATAATTAAATATCTTACCATACATTTCTTTTATTTGTTTTTCGTATACGAAAGATTCATACATACTAATTGTTCTATACTTATCATCCATTTCTCTTAGAGATGAAATATCAGTATTCATTATTTTATTTAAATCACTTAGTAATTGATATTCTTTTTTATAAATATTTGAATCTATTCTTTCTATACTATACATATTAAGCATGATTGAAGCTTCTTCTTCTGTTAATTTGAAATGCTTTTGAAGAAAATAATTTTTTGCAGAACATTCATCACCTTTTTGAATAAATGATGTTAATACATCTTCTGTTCTATTTTCATAATCTAAAATATCATTAAATGTACTAGGTGTCTCAATGATAACTGGTCTTTTTACTCGTTCGTTATGATTGATATATCTTGGTACTTGGTATAATAAATAACTAATTAAAGATCTTAGGTGTTCTTTTGATAATTCTTCATAATTAGTTATACTTAACATTTTTGGAATATTACCAATTATTTTACGATTTATTCCTTCTGATGAATCTTTTAATATACTTAAACAATTACTAATAGTTTTAATATCTAAATCTTCTGTATTATATATTAACAAATTTATAAAATTAGGAACTATTTTAAATGTTTTATTTATTCTTAGGATATTGTCTTGAACTTCTGGATATTTAGTTAGTACTTCTAATGTAGATATTTTAATTTTATTTATATCAGGGATTAAAAGAAAATCGAAATTAATAGTATTTAATAGGTACTTATTTTTATTATTTAACTTCTTAAATACCTCATATGCTTCTTCATTATTTTCTAAAAGTCTATATATTAAGTCATTTGTACATAATTTTATTTTTTCATCAATAGTTAGTTTTTTTAATAGTTCTTTTATGTTTTCTTTACTATAATACTTAACTATTTTAGGATTGTTGAATAATGATAAAAGACTTCTTTTTGTATTAGCTAATAGAATTAAGTCATTTACAGAATCTACTTCTTTAAATATTTTTTCTAAAACATTATCATCAGATAGCATTAATTCAATAGTCCTTATATCTGCTTGAGGAAGTGATTTAGTAATTATTTTGGCTGATTGCTCTTTTAACTCTTCTAAATTTGATAATAATTTTCTTGTCGAATACTCGTCTAATTCATATACATCTTCTTTTAATAAGCTTTTTCTGACAGTATTATTATCATAAATTATTTCACGTAAATTGTGAGGTACTAAATTTAATAAATTGTTTATAACTTTTGAATTAGAAACTGTACTGATATTACTAATCATTTTAGCTATTTCTTGCTCTGTATATGCCCCAGCTTTAATTAGATTTTCTAAAATATCATAAGTATTTAAAGTAGTGTTATTTATTATATTATCACATGTTTTTTTACTTTTTATAATGAAATCTCTTAAATATTCATTTCCTGTATTTAATAAACTAATTAGTATATTATTGTTATAATTAATTAAATAATTGTTACAAAAATCTTTTAATAATGATGGTGGAAGAGCATTTATTAAAAATGTTAATTCTTTTTCAGTTAAAAGAGTAATATTATTTAGTAATTCTTGATATAAATCCTTATTAAGTTTAAATAATTTTTCTAAATCTTTTTTTGTTAATTGTTCTAAAATTATTATGTTAGGAAGACCTAAAAGATTTTTTCTTTTGGATAGAATATTTAATAACGTATCTCTTGGTAGACTTAGTAAAACGTATTCATCGTTACACTTTTCTAGTTCTTGAAGTGCTTTTTTGTTCTCAAGGAGATGTTGTTGAATACCTTTAGTTGTATCTTTTATTAAATGTAATATAACTTGAGTAGATGGAAATTTATTAATTATTTCATCTATTTGTTCTATTGTTAGATATTTAAAAATTTGATTATTATAAAAATAGTCATCTGTTAATTTACTTAGATAAATATTCATAAATATTTCATTATTTACTAATTCAGTAGGATTTTTATAGCTATTAGCAAATTCATTTATTGTAGAAATATCATATATGTTAAATAAGCTTACATCTGACATTAATTTTTTTATTATTTTATCTGTTAGTGTAGAAAAACTTATTCCTCTACTTATTAAATAATTATCGATTTCAAGATCTTCACGTAATATTTTCATTTCTTCAGATGTTAAATCTTCTATTATGGATTCAGTATTTAATAGTTTATCTCCTCTTAAAATACTATTTTTTATTTTCTTTGAATTTTTTAATAAATAATAACGTGGCTTTTGACAATTTTCTGTTAGTGCTATTATTATTGAACCATCTATATTAGTACTATCTAGTGTTTTTATAAAATCTATATCGTTAATTAATTTATTAAGTGTATCTAGTATTTCATATTTATTACATAGTAACATATATAGATATAGTTTATCTGTTTCTTTATTAGTAAAAGTGTATTCTTTGTTTTCTATAAATTTATTTATTTTTTTTAATAGTTCTTTAGCTTCTTTAGGATTGTTTTTATTTTTCTTTAGTTCCTCAAATAATTCTTCTATTATCATAAATCCAACTCCTTATTCTCTATTAATTATATCATTATTGGATACAAAAAAAAAGGAATTTTATTCCTTGTTGTTAAGAGCTTTTTCAGCTAGTAAGATTGCATCTTCTAAAGTTTTAGTACTACCTAAGAAGCCACTAGAATGGACAAAAGTTGCGGTTTGAATTCCTGATTTATCAATTAATTCTTGGTCGTGTAATCCACGATATTCCTTTGGAAAGTTAATTAATAACTCTTTTGACTCTTCTGATATTGTACGTGGTTTTATACAGTATCCTCCTCTATTTGATGGAAGAATTATTATTTTAATTTCACTAGCTTTAGGATTGGTCGAATTAAAGATTGCCTTTTGATATGGAAGGTATTCATCTAAAATTAATATATTATTTTCTACATTATCTATCTGTGATAAAACTTTTTTAGTAGCTTTTATTTTAGAATATTCTGTTTTTAATACATTATCAAATATGATTTCAGCGGTTTTACAGGCGTTCATAAAATAATAATCAGTATCTATATTTCGTTCTTCCCATGTAGGATTGAACATATCTATTATTTTATCTAAATCTAGTAATTTATATTCTGCTTTTATTTCTGGAAATACTCCATTATCAATACCATCTATTTGTTTTACTAATGCTTCTTCGATAGCTAGATATAGTTCATCTATATAATTATAATTGTTCTTAGTTAGATAATCTTTACCATATTCAGACCATAATAAACCGAATGAACAATATTTTAGATTTGAATCCGGTCTTTTCTTGGCATCTGGTCCATGGTGATCAAATTTACCAAAACCAACGTCATAAATGATTGCTTGCTCTTTATCAACCTTGCCTACACCAGCTCTATAAAGAATTGGGTTTTCAATGTACTTTGATAAAAATACAGTAGAAAATACATCGTCTGGATGAAATTTATTATCATGAGTGATTAAGTTTGCTTCTTTGATATTTTTTGTTATTTTTAATTCCATTTTTGTTACTTCCTTTCAGTGTAGTAAATCTTGCTAATTTGATTAATTCTAAAAACATAACTGGGAGCATTCCAAATATTATAGAAGAAATATTGTTTCTTAATTCAACGTTCATTGTACCAAAATATGTTATAAAATTAAATGATATAGTTATTAGTATATGAATAATAGTGAATATTAGTAAACGAATATTTTTGTAAGATTGAAATAAGTTAATTAATAAGAATTTTTCATTTAAATATGAATATGTTAAAAATAAATTAGCATATAAGAAAATTAATATAAATAATGTTGATGCTAATTCTTGAGTGGCTCCTTGAGCTAGTACCCCCATATAAGGAACTGAAGCCGCAAATGAAATACAGAACGATGCTATTATATTAAATATTAATTCTTGCTTTTCTATTAGTAAATTTGATGGTTTTACTAATCTATTCATTAAGTCTTTTTCATATGGCATTTTTTTGTATACAAGTTGGGTAATAATTAGTGTATATAGTTTAAATAGTAAAATAAATAATAAATTATAAGTTATTGGAAATCCAAATATAATAAAAAGTAAATAGCTTATTAAAAGTGATAGATGGGTAGTAATAATAAATTTTATTTCTTTAATAAAGTTATCATGAACTCCTCTAGAATGTTTGATTTTTTTATATATTTTTTTCAAACTTTTAAATTCGAATATGGTAGTCTTTGAATCCACTATTTTATCTAGGCAGTTGATATTATCAGATTCTATTATTATTGTTTTAGATAGAAATGATTTTTTTATTTCAGATTCTTTAATTGATTTTATTTTTATATTTGGTTTTTCTTTGGAAATAAGTAATACGTTTATGTCCGCTTTTTGAAATTTTTTTATCATTTTATCGTCTATTATATTAGTAACAATTGTCTTAGTATGAGAAAATTTTTCTTCTTCTTGGAAATTGCTAATATAAAGATTGCTTAATATTAAAGGGAATGGAATCAAAGCTATTGATATTGCATTTAATATATATTCTAAAATTATTTGGGATGCCAGTGTTTCTTTTGTAAAAACAATTTGAAATACTATGATTGATAAAAAAATAATCAAACTTATTAGATAGAGAATCTTGTTTATTTTTTTTGTTTGCTTATATAAGTCATCTTTGTAGATGTTTTTATTTTTTATCTTTTGATAGATGTTATATGTAAAAATAACAGCAATAATAAATAATGATATTAATAAATCTGTTTTATTCATAGTTAACCACCTAACTAATTATATCATAAATAAAAAAAAGTGCTTATAGAGCACTTAATTGTTTGGCTTTTTCAACGAATATATACTCGTCGCTTGGATTTTTAGGAAATTCTGCAGAAAACATTTTATTTTCAAGTGTATCACATGATGCATACATTGTTACTGACATTACATTTTTTTCATCTTCTACTAAATCTTCACTTGTGCGAATCATTTTGGGCTCGTCTTCTACACAAAGTCTAGTAATATCCATATACACTCTAGTTTTTCCTTCGTTTTTTTCTTCAATTATATAAGCTTCAAAAGTTCTGTTTTCGCTTAAATCACCATCTACTAAAGATAGCGAACCATTGATATAAATAATATCTTTTTCTTTACGTGCTGTAAATTCAACAAGGTTAAGTTCTGTTACAGTTGAACCTTTCATTGGATATGCTGTGTCTCTTATTTCTTTACAGTAGCTTAAAGTATTTAGAATTTTATTCTGATTTTTCTTAGATATTCCGATAAATTTATAGTATTGTTCAACTAATATTTCCATTTGCTTTTTATTCATTGCTTCACTACCTCTGTTTGTATAATAATGATTTTATTGGTTTTGATTTGTTTTCAAGATAAAAATCTGTATCAAATAAAGCATGACATATTTCTTGACGACTCTTTAGTTCCTTTAGTTCTTCTTTTTGCTTTAAAAGTTGTTCCTTTTGAAATGCTATTTCTTCTAACGGCGTACTCTGTGCTTCTGTCGATAAGTTTTTTTCTTCTATTTCTTGATTTTGCTCTTTTTCTTTGCTTTGTTTTTTGGCAATACTTAAATAGTCGCTTGCGACATATGCATTAACTCCTATTAATGGTACTGCTAATATTGTAGTCAATATATCCGGATTTACTTCAAGTAATTTATTGAAGCAAGATACATTTACATAATTTAAAATTTCTTTAATTGATGGTGCTGCATAGCAAAAGAAACTGCCAATTATTGTAGCGGCAAGCAAAACAGTCTTAGCTCGACCTATTTCACTTGTTTTGACATTGTTATCTTTTTGAGCACTAATATAATTTATTGTAAAGATTCCTAATTCTATTCCAATTACTGCTAAGAATATAGGATTTAGCGTTGATAAGATTGTAAGGCATATGATACCAAATGCTTTGTCAGACATAGCATCTAAAAGTGCGCCAAAAAACGACTGAACATTTAACTTTCTAGCTAGAAAGCCATCAATAAAATCTGTTGCTAAAATACCTGTTGCTGCAAGTGCTGTAACAAAAGATCCACATTTTAAAAATATGGGTACTATTCCAATTGTACCTAATGCACGAATTGATGTAATTAAATTAACTAAAATTTTATTTCTAGTATGGTTTTTGCCATACTTGGATTTATCATTTTTTTCTGGTTTTTCAACACTAATTATTTTATCCTTCATATGACCAAATTCCCCCTCATTTTCATATGATAGCAACTACTTTATTAATTGTCAATATTGATGTTACTATACTTTAAAAGATATGTCATATAGGCATTACTTATTTCTATTTGAGTTATTTCGTCATTATTTGTGTCAACAATTATTTCTGTTTCTATATTGTTTATTTTAGTAATATATTTATATTCACGTATTGTAGTATATTGTGTTAATTCTGGTTCAATTTCTTTTACTAAATTAAATATGTATTCAACATTTACATAGTTAATATTTATTTTAGATAGTGCTTCTTTTTTACTATTTTCAGTATAGGAAATAACCTCTGGAGAAGTACATGAACCACTCTCAATTTGGCCATTTACTATACCATTACATTTATATGTATAACTTGTAGAACTCATACTATCTAATATATTGTATTCATAATTATAATTACCATTTATCAAATGTTCTTGTTGAACTTGATAATCTGTGAATTCTTTTTTTTCTTTTTCTGTCGAGGTCGATTCTTGATATGAACTATTTAAAAGATTTATTTCATCACTATATAATTTTAAAAAAACACTATCTGGAATTATAAACATTATACATAGAAGAGCTATTATAATTATAATTCCGTATATAATAAGAAATTTGTATTTTTTCATTTATATCCCCTATTTTACTATGCTATGAAGAATTTTTTCTTTATCCAAACCATTTATGTAGTCTAGAGCAGACATTTCTTTTTTTCCGAATGGTTTTACTCTTGTTATGTATATAACTTTATCTTTAGTACAAATGCCAATATTATCTTTATTGATTTCGCAGATTGTTCCACTTGAAAATTTTGAATTTTGTTCACCTATAAAACACTCTAATACTTTGATTTCAACATCATCTATAATTGTATTTGCTTTTGGCCATGGATATAAACCTCTTACTTGGTTATATACTTCTTTGGCAGTTCTATTAAAATCGATATGTTCTTCTTCTCTTGAAATGTTCCAAGCATATGTAGCTTCTTCGTCATTTTGAGGAATTCTATTATTTGTACCATCTATTATTGTAGGTAGGGTTTCTAATAGCAATTCTTTTCCCATTACACTTAAAGTATCGTGAATTATTCCAACATTATCTGTATCCTTAATAACATATTCTTTAGTTGAAATAATATCTCCTGTATCCATTTTTTTATCCATATACATTATAGTAATACCAGTTTTTTCTTCGCCATCTATTAATGCGTGATGAAGTGGTGCTCCTCCTCTTAAACGAGGTAAAAGTGATGCATGAACATTTATGCAACCTAATCTTGGAGCATTTAAAATATCTTCTGGGATAATTTGACCATATGCACAAGTTATTATAATATCAGCTTTAGCATTAACTATTTCTTCATATTCGTTTCTTATTTTTCGTGGTTGATACACAGGAATATTATGCTCTAAAGCAACTTTTTTTACTGGTGTTGGTGCTAGTTCATGATGACGTCCAACTTCTTTATCTGGTTGCGTTACAACCATTATGACATTTGTATTTTCTAATAAGCCTTCTAATACTGGAACTGCAAAATCTGGAGTTCCCATAAATATTACTTTTGTATTTCTCATTTAAATCACCACATTTATTATAACAAAAAATAGCGAGGTTATCGCTATTTTTTGTATTATTTCACACAAATTTTATTATATATAAGCTAATTGGATTTTTTTCGGAATTTTAAGATAATTCCAATACTAATTATTAACATAATTATACTTACTATTATGTTTGTAGCCGTTGTTTCTGGATTTTTAATTATGAATGTTGCTTCTATTAAAACGTTTGAACTTGGCATTGTAAATTTATAATCGGTAAATGTTATAGTGTTACCTTCAGCATCTGTTACTTTAACTTCTTTTAGTATATACCCTTTGTCTGGAGTTATAGTGAAAGTTATTTTTTCTCCATCGGCTGCTGTTGATTTAGAAGGGGTTACTTGACCGTGGCCATCTGTTTTTGTTTCAACTTGGTATTCTAAGTCGTTGGCAGAAATTGTTACTATTGGTCTTAATCCAGCTGGAACAGGAGCTGGGCAAAAGTTTTCTGCACTACACAATTCTCCTAATGTGTCGACATAATACATAAATTTATTACCATTTATTAAACTTATAGTTTTTGTCCAATAAGTAGTCCCCCATAGCCAGCCATATTTTTTCTGTAATTCTGGGCTCATGTTATCTTTTATATTGTCTAATGTAACAATATCATTATTGTCCAATTCACTTGCTTTCAATAATTGTTGGTAATATTCATTTAAAGGTAGTTCATCACCTGTAATTTCTTTTATTATATGATTTAATTCTTTAATACTTATCAAATCTATACTAGAGATATTGTATCCTTTTTTATTTAACTTCTGTTTATATGTATTTAAATAAAGAAGTGCATAACTATCATCGTCGAATGTTACATCAAAGAATCCGGCATTATAAATTTTGTCTTCTGAATAATACTTATCATAGTAATAATAGTCTTCGTAAACAGATATTTCGTATATTCCTCGTGCAGGCCATATTGGATTTTCTTTAGCTCCATGACTTCCTATACCAGATTTGTCTTGTTCTATTTCTGCTGGATAAGATAATTCTTCGCTTATTTTCTTATATAAATAGACTCCAGTATATTCACCATTATAATAACCGGTATAATAATAGGAATAATCATATCCATTATCTACATATTTTTTAAAATCCGTATTTTTTTCTAGATATTCTATTAAATCTTTATAATTTGTATATTCCTTATCAGCAAAAATATTTATATAGTCATAATTCTTGCTTTTTCTAAATTCAATAGTGTAAAAATCACAAGATGTAACATTTGAATTATGACTGCAAGTAGTATAATTATAAGATGATATATAATAGCCATTTTCTAGTAATACTTTTATTTCTTTTTTATTGTGTAAATCAAAATATGATATAAACTGTCCGTCTAGATATATAGTTTTATATTCATACTCTTCATCAAGATATTTATATAATCTCGCTCCTATATACTTGCCATCAATAATATAATATTCAACTAATCCATAGTCATTACTTAAATATTCTTTGATTTCTTTGTCTTCATGTACTTCTTTTTCTGTTGTTTTTTCTTCTTCAAAAAATATACTTTTACTATTACCATAATAATCTCTAAATAAAGAAATTTCATAATTATAATGATTATTTGTATTATTATCATAATCATAATCTACAGAACCAACGTAATAGCCTTCTGATAGTAGTTTTTGAACTTCTTTATTTTGATAATATCCATAGTAATTACTACTAGAAAAATCATTTAATGATAATACATACATATCAGATTCGACTAACAAATTATATTTAGCTAGCATTTTTACATTTTCTCCATCGTTAGATGTTACGTAGAAGTGTTCTGTACCACAAGCTATTTCATCTCCGATATTCTTTCCTGATCCTGTTACTACTGTACATTTTTCAGCAGTTGTTATACCTAAAAATAAGAAAAAGATAATTACAGAATATACGAGTTTTTTCATATAAATGCACCTCTACTATCTATAAAAATTTTACCCCCCCCCCCGAACTTGTCTGTCAAGAAAAAAATAATCAATTATTGCTTGATTATTTTCTTTTGTTTTCACCGATTAATTCCATATCTTCTGTTAATTGTTTTATTCTTTCAATAATACGACGAGCTTTAACTTTTTCATCGATATTTGAACTTATTATTAGGTGTTGCTCTAACTCTTCAATTGTTAAATTAGAGGTAAAGAATGTTGTTTTATAGTTATTCATTCTATGTTGAAGGATTGTTCCTAATATTTCATCTCTACTCCATTCTGTTACTTTTTCGGCGCCGATATCATCTATTAATAGTAAATCCACATTTTCTAAATAATCTATTTTATCTCCAAATGAATCGAAATCACTTTTTAAGTCGCGAAGTAATTCTGGTAAATAGACTATTTCTGTACTTATTCTTTTTTTAGATAATTCATTAAATGCTGCTGAAATTAAGTAAGTCTTTCCACACCCAAATGTGCCATGAAGATAAAGACCTTTAAAATTTGTTGTTCTATCATAGTTTTCACAGAAATTATTTAACCATTTTAATGCTGGTAATCTTTTTTTATCAGTCAAATCTATATCTTTCATACTTGCCAGTGCTAATTCTTTATCACGTGTCATACGATTTGCTTCTTTCATACGTCGTTCTTTTTCATGTTTACATGGCATATAAGAAAATATTATTTGTTTACCTTTTTTTTCGGGATACATAATGTGGCCATTTAAACGATTTTGACAATATATTAAACCTGGACAGTCACTACAATTATTTAGCTCGGCTACTGTTTCCTCTAATGAAGATGTATACTTCATAGCTATTTGGTCATCTACATCAATCGTTTTTAGTAATCTTCTAAATTTTTGATCAGCACAGGCATCATTAAAACTTTTCTTTAATGCGCGTTCATTTACATTTGTTGATATTTGCAATTCTTCCATCTTTATCACCTGTATTTCTTAAACATTTCTTCTAATTCCGCCAATTCGTCTTGTGGCATTTCTTCTTTTGTGATTTTTTGATCAAACCACACTGGTACTTCATCTTTATCCGAAGATGTTTTTGCTTTTTTATTTTCTATTTTTTTATTATACTTAGAATTTTCTTTTTTAGCTAGTTCCATAGCTTCCTTGGCTGTTTCAACATTGCATCTTTTCCATTGACCAGCTATTGTTTCGACAAAAGATTGATTGAGCTTATTATTGTTTTTTTTCAATACATAGTCTATTAAGACGTTTACTACTGCTGGTTGAAGATTTAAATCTACTAAAAGATTTTCTAATAAACGTAAATCTCTAGAAGTTGGATCGGCTCCTTTATTTTTTATTTTTAAAAAATCATATGGAGTGGTATTTTCAAACATATAAATTATTTGAGATAAAGCAGAGTTGTCTCCTTCAGGTGTTTTAAGATATTCTGGTTGTGTACGATAAACTAAAGTCGGTAATTTTCCATTGTTATTGTATTGATAATACTTCCTAGTTGTTTTTCTTAATTCATCTTTATCTATTGTACCTTTTTCTGTTATAGTGGTACGTATTAATTCTACCATTTTTAGGGTATCTAAATCATAAATAAAAGATAATTGTTCGATTAATTCTTTTATTTTTTTTGTAAATGCTGATGCTTTTATTAAACCTTTAGGCAAACTAGATAAAAGTAAGTCAAAATCTATATTAGATTCTAATTTTATATTTTGAGATTTCTTCTCTCTTGTATCTATTGGTTCTATTGTTGAAGTAGAACGATACGTTGTATTTAATGCTGATGATATATCTTGATATTCTTTCATATCTATTTTTGGTAATTCATATTCAGCTTTAATTAGCTCATACTCGTGTTTACCTATATTGTTATATAAAGTTATGTTAAATATTGGAGATGAAAAAAATTCCTTAGGACTTAAGGGAGAATATAATTCATACACATACGAATTTGGCTCACCCTCTTTGTAATATGTTTTTAAAAGACCTACACCTTCTAACGCTTCACGAGATGAGCGAATTGTTTCGATACTGCTACGCATTATTGTCATTAAGTGATGATGTGTATAATCTTTACTAATAAATTCTAAAAGACTCAAATCTCTTAAAAGTGTAAAATAAAGGCTGACAGCAATCGGACCTATGATTGGCTCATATAGTGAAATAACATTCTTTTTATCATCTTCGGTAATAATAGATTTATTTACTACTATATATGTATCTGCTGGTAATAATGTTATGATATTCATAAGTCCACCCTCTTTCAACTAGTATTATAAACTATACCTAATTTTTTTCCAACAGAAAAAGCGACTTTTAATCGCTCTTCACTATTTTTTAGTTAAGTAATCAGAAATTATTTTGCTGTATGTATTTAGTAATTCCTTTTGCTCGTCTTTTGTTAAATCTTTTAGTACTCCATTGTCGTCTGCTTGATGCCCTTCAACTGTACCTTGATGGAATCCAACAATTTCACCACCGACTACTGCTACTACGGTTGGGGCATACAATCTTTTTTCACCTGTATTTACTTCTTTGTCATTTTCAGTTACAAGTATATAATCTTCAAGATAATTTGCAAGTCCTGTTAGTACTTCGTAATATGACTCTTCTGCATCTTTTGTCTTTTTTGCTTTATTTTTAGAATTTAAAGTATAAGTATCTCTTAAATCATTTTCTGCTTTGTTTTCTGGTCTTAAATCAACATAAAATATTGTATCTAATTCTGATGATGTCATTGCTTCTAGTAATACTGGAACAGCGTTACGGCAGTAAGAGCATCCTGAAAAACCAAAATATATTATACCTGTTCCTGAGTCTAGTAAGTTTACTGCATCAGACATAGAAATATATTCAATATTATTGTCAGCTATTATTTCTACTTCAGTAATTTTTGTACCATCAGAATAAGTAGTTCCATTAAGTTTTTCATATTCTTCTTTAAATTTCTTTTCCATTGCTGTAGCAACATATTTTGAATTAGTTATATCGTCACCATTTTTTACTTTTACAGCAACATATCCAGCGAAAAATAATAAAGCAATAAACAAAGCAGCTACTAATGTTTTTGTATAATTATTTTCTTCTTGAACTACTTTTGTTTCTTTTTTTACTGGAGCTTTACTTGTTGATGATTTTGATGCTGTTGGTGCCTTTTTAACAGCTGTTTTTTTAGTAACTGGTTTCTTAGTTGCAGGTTTTGAATTACTTGTATTGGTTGTATTGCTAGTATTTTTCTTGGTTACTTTTTTTTGTGTTTGTTTTTTTGTAGTTTCTTCTTTTGACATATAAAACCTTCCTTACCTTATTAGTATCGTCTAATATTTTTTAATTTTATACGAATATATTAGACTTTACTATATTTTTTGTTTGGTATTTAAAATGTTTTCTTTTTATGTTAATACCTATAGATATTATAACAAGATAAAGCAAAATAGTAAAACATTTATTAATTTTTCAGGTATTCGCTAATAAACAATAACAAAATAAAAATGTAGACTTTTTTTGTCTACATCAGCTATATATTGTATATATAATATAGCTTATATCTTATTTTGTTTTAAACTTACTCTTCTACTATAGATTGACATTTTATATCATCAAATGATAATTTTTTA
>CAZJHG010000007.1:0-42138 GCA_964545885.1 uncultured Muribaculaceae bacterium
AAGTCTTTTTTAAGACTTTTTTTTAATGTGATGATATAATGATGTTAAGAATAGAGATGGGTGAGTTTATGCAATTAGTTGGATATTTAAGTAAACAAGTAAATTCTATGTTAAATAAAAAAGATATAAATAATACTTTTTTTACCGAAGAGGAGTTAAGTTCGATAACTACTATTAGTTTATCAAAAAAAGATTTATGTTATGTTGATTATTTTTCTAATGTGGAAAATTTAAATTTAGATTCATTTCCATCTGTTACCAATGATGATATTATTTTAATTTCTCAAAAATTAAAAAATGTTAAGAATTTAAAGATAAAAGAACAAAACGCATTATTTAATTTAAACTTGGCTGATTTTGAGAAATTGGAGACTCTTTGTGTAATACATAATGATAATTTAGTTGTAATTGATGGCTTTAAATCTTTAAGTAAGTTTACTTTTTATGATAATAAGGATTTTTCTGACTTTAATTTTATTATAGATTATTGTGTTAATAATAAAGATACTACTTTAACATTAGATATTGAATATTATGTCCCTTTTGTTAGAAAGTTGTATGAATTAGGACTCGATTTTAATATCTTAAAAAGAATTTTATGGGTAGAATCAATTGGATTAAGGAAATATGTTACTTATGATTATACTAGTAGTGAGATTGAGTCTATCTTTAGATATGTTTCTTCAATAGCTGATAAGTATACTTATAAAAAAGATGATGATATACATAAATTTGCTTCATTGTATAATTGGATGCTTAATAATATAAAATTTGTTAATGAAGATGATCCCGATGGAGAAAATTTAAATTTGATTAGTAATGTTAATAGAGTATTTTCTTCTGGTAAAGGAGGAAGGTTGTCTTTTGCGAAGGCTTTTCAACTATTATTAAGCTTTGTTAATATTAAATCTTCAGTTGTTTATTCGATGGGAGCAACTGATGTTATTGGGTATTATAATGGTAAAAAGGTATGTTCATTATTAGGTGAATCTGATTACGCATTGTTAAGAGTTACTTTGGATGGTAAAGACTATTATTGTGATATTGCTTGGGATTCATTAGTTAAGTTTTTAGGCTTTTATGATAATTTGAGATTGTTTTTAGTTTCAAAAGATGAGTTGAAAATTAGACATAGATTAGTTGGCGAAGGCAATATAGAAAAGACTTATTCTTATCATGGGGATGACGTAGATGATTTAATTAAGTTTGCAGAGTCTAGATATAAAGAAGTTACAGAATTGTTTGATGATATTGATAGAATGCAACCTGATATTGTGAATAGTCAGTTTAATATGGCGTTAACAAAGTTGCAATTAAGTGATTGTAATTCGAAAGTTGATTCTACTGAAATTGGTTCTCAATTGTATAAAGATTTGATGTTGGAAATGACAAGGTTAGAAGAACAAATTGATTCAATAAGTTCTGATTTAGTAAGATTCGAGAATGCAAGGGATGGTATAGTAAAAAATTATTCCAATATATTGATTGAGAGGTATCTTGGTATTGTTGATGCTTCTAACAAGGAAGATATTCTTAAGAAATTGTATCAAAAGTCGCAAGTATGGCTTTTATCGGAATATACGTTTGATTTACTTAAGATTTGTTTAAGTTAGAAAACAGCTTTGGCTGTTTTTTGTGTCTTATTTTTGAATAGTACATACAATGTATTGAGGTGAACGTATGAAGAAGGTTGTTATTGATGCGGGACATGGTGGAACGGATGGTGGGGCTACTGGTAATGGAATTGTAGAAAAAGATTTAAATCTTGAGATATCGACTTATATTCATGAAAGACTTAATGAGCTTGGGATTGAAAATATGATGGTAAGAACTACTGATGAGACTGTTGAGCCTAGTGAGAGAGTAAGGAGAATACTGGCTCCGTATGGGAGTGGAAGTGATGTGGTTGTGGTTAGTAATCACGTAAATGCGGGAGGTGGCGAAGGTGCTGAAATAATATATGCTCTTCGTAATGATGATACTCTTAGTAAAAGAATTGCTACTGCATTAGAAGATGGTGGTAGATATGTTAGAAAGTATTATCAAAGAAGATATCCTAGTGATAGTAGTAAAGATTATTATTTTATACATAGAAATACTGGGAATACTGAGCCTATTATAGTTGAATATGGATTCTTAGATAATGTTACAGATGCATCTTTATTAACTAATTATTGGAAAGATTATGCAGAATCTGTTGTTAAAGGACTTGCTAATTACATTGGAGCTACTTATTCTTATTCTGGCCCTGTACTAAATGAAAATTATTATATTGTTCAAAAAGGAGATTCTTTGTGGGGAATAGCTAATAAATACGGATTAAATGTAGATAAGCTTAAAGAACTTAACAATTTATCTAGTAATAATTTAAGTATAGGACAAAAGCTATTGGTAAAGGATACTAGTAGTAGTGATGATGTTGGTGTTTACTATATGGTAAAGAGTGGAGATACTTTGTATGGGATTGCTAATAAATATGGATTGAGCGTTGATGAGTTAAAAACTATGAACAATTTAACTAGTAATACTTTATCTGTAGGTCAAATGCTTTTAGTTGGTGGTACAGCTGAAGATATTGATGATAGTTTGGATTATGATACTTATATTGTTAAAAGTGGAGATAATCTATATGCTATTGCAAGAATATATGGTACTACTGTTAATAAATTAAAAGATATAAACAATTTAAGTAGTAATTTGTTGAGTATAGGTCAGAAATTATTAGTACCTAAAGCAAATAGTAAACAGTATGTTGTCCAATCCGGAGATACACTTTATAAAATTGCTCAAAATAATGGAACTACAGTTGCTGATATCATTAACTTGAATGGATTATCTACAACGACTTTAAGTGTAGGACAAATATTATTTTTACCATAGTGAATATGTGACAAATAAAGACTGAAAAGTCTTTTTTTAGTGTTTCTATTTTTTTGGTGTGATATAATTTAATTATAATATTGTTAGGGTGGTAGTTTATGGAAGAAACATTATATGGCTTATCTTTATCTGATTTGCAATCATCTACTAAAGTAGCTGATGGTACGTATTACGATTTTTATGGATATTGTTTATATGTTCCTGATGAAGTTGATACTGATACTTCAGCATTTATTTATTATCCTGGATCTGGTGGTTCTGGTAATGATGCTGTTGCTATAAGAAACTTAATAAATGGAGATGAGAGTCCTAACCAGATTATTGTTATTGCCGATGATGCTTATGCTGCTAGGAATACTGGTGGAAATAGTTATTTTGAGTTAATAAATAATATAGGTACTGAAAATGGTGTTAATATTACTAATATTAGTTCAATGGGATTTAGTGCAAGTGGTCCCACTAACTATAATACTTTAATTAATAATATCTCTAGAGATGAGGAACATAGTTCGAAATATGCTGTTTTTGCAGATATTGTTTCTATTTATCCTACTGATGAAGAAATGGATTTATTAAAAGAATCTGATTCTACTTTGATTTTCTTTGAACCAAATGGATCGTTTCATGCATTTGAGAATACTTTAGGCGCTAATGGAGTTGATGTTGTTGTTGCACAAGCTAGTGGTAATCATGCTACCCATGTTGCATTAAATAAAGATGCTCTTGAAAATGGTATAATTGATTTTATATCTGGTGAATCTGATGAACTTGGAGATATTTATACTTTCTATTCTTATAATACTGATACAGGAAAATGGGAGGAGATATCTCTTGAAGAAGTAGCGGAGAAAATTAACGTAAATGGTGGAGGTATTTCATATAAATACTATGATAAGCTTAGTAATTTAAGCGAGTTACAATCTAGTAATTCTTTTATACAATCTAGTATTAATTCAATACGTAATGCTATTAAAAATTCAAATTTTTTAAGTAGTACTAGTGGTTCTGTTTATGAGAGTACAACTAATATTCCTAACGTTGAGCCTGAATTGGTACAAAAATTCTTTTCTTCTTGTGCCATGTTATTAAATTCAATAGAAAAAGATACTGTTACTATTGTTGAAATAGGTGAAATGATGCAAGAAACTAATGTTGAACTTGCTGAAGAAGCTTCTCAGTTGAATGATAGTTCATCTCCTGATGATAATACTAATACAATTGATTATTATGAGTCTAATGATAAAAATTGGGTCGATGATAATGATGTAGATAATAAAAGTGTCGGTAATAATGAATCTACTGGTTCTGGTTCATCTGGATATTCTGATAATTCGAACAATTCTGATAATTCGAACAATTCTAGTAGTTCTAATAACTCTAGCAGTTCTAATAATTCTAATAATTCTAATAAAAATAATGGTACTTTCTCTTCTGATCATTTAACTAGCTCTGATTATGACGTAGAAGCTGGTGGGGTATATAACTATGAAGGAATTGAAAAATATTTAGAAGATGTGAATGGTGTTGCGATTACGTTACCTGCCGGACTTGGTAGTATACATACTTATATGGGATGGCAATGTATTACAGCTAGAGCTTCGAATCAATATAAACTACGTGAAGCGGCTGGTATGAATTTTGATGAGGAAGGATTTGCTAAAGTAGGAGATAGATACGTTGTTGCTGTTACTACTACTTTTGGTAATGTTGGAGATTACATTGATGTTTATCAAGAAGATGGAACGGTTATTAAATGTATTATAGGCGATATTAAGAATCAGAATGATGCTGGATGTACTGAATGGGGACACAATAATGGACAGTGTGTTGTTGAATTTGTTGTAGATAAGAGTTCTTGGTATGGTAATTCAATGCATTCTAACCCAGGAACTAGTGCTTGTCATCCAGAATGGAATCAAAATATTACTAAAATTGTAAATAAAGGAAGTTTCTTTGAACTTATAAATACAGATGCTGCTCAATTTGATAGTGCTGCATAGTAAAAGGAGATGAGTTTTATGGCTTTGTTATTATTAGATGATTTAAATGAGGCAAATAATGCTTCCTCTAAAGAGTTAGTTAATTTACTTAAAGATACAGAAGATGCTGAACAATTAATTGGCTTAATTAATGATTTTATATCTGATTCAGTTTCTGAATTAAAAGGAAATGCTTATGATAGAGTAAGAGAGCATATGAGTGGTTATATAGATATTTTGGAAACAAGAGTTAAAATAGCAAATGAAATTATTCAATCTATACATGATGCTAATGATTATTTAATAGATTATATGGATGGAGAAACTAAACTTGATACATCTATGTTAGAAAGTTTAGAGGATGATTATAATGATTGTTTAAAACATATTCAATCTTATGATTATAGAATTGATAATTACGATGCTTCTAAGGAAACTGTTTCTTTGCATTCTATGAAACTTAGTAGGTCAGGGTATGAAGCAAATGCAAATAAAGCAAAGAAAAAAATTGATCTTATTAAAGGACTTGCTTCTGCAGATAGTACTGCTTCAAATAAATTGAATAGTGCTGAATCTGACTTATCGACATTTAGGGAAACTATAAATGGTATTTCAAATATAAAAATAGAGAAAAGTTAGGTGTTAAGTAGACATATTTTCCTTGGAATTGCTAATTTTTCTTGATATACTTTAATTAGTAAAATCAAAATGGAGGGTGATTTTAGTGTCAAATACAAGTGATGTTTTTGGAGCTCGTACTGATAGATTAGAAGATGGAGCAAAAATTATAAGTGAAGCAGCTGAATCATTTAGAAATCAATATGAAACTATGTATTCTATTATTGATTCTTTAGTAACTAGTGAGTGGACTAGTCCAGCAGCTACTGCTATTGCTAATAGTATTCATGAGCAAAAGCAAAATTTAGTAGATATGTACAAGGTAGTATGTGGATATGCTGAATATTGTAATAGAACTGCTAATAGAGTTGTAGATAATGAAGAATCTATTATTACTGGAATAGGTGGTGGAATTAATGGCTAATACTAATATTAAATTTAGTAGTGTTGAATCTGCTGTTACTGAAATTAAGACTGTTCGTGAGAATATGGACTCTGCGCTTGAAAGTTTTGAAAATGCAGTAAAAACTTTAATTAATGAAGGCGATTATGTTGGAATGGCAGCTGATACATTTGATGATAGTATGCAAAGATTAAAAAGAGATAAATTTGAAGCTTTTTCCGATTTAATTAATCAATTTGCTGATACTATTTCTGCAGCAGGTAAACGTACTGAAGAAACAGCAAAAGCTGCAGAAATGGATGCTGCTCAAAACTTATATTAAAAAAATGAAGACCATAGTGGTCTTTTTTAGTTAATTATATGAAATATAGAAAAATAGAACCTCTTTAATTGAAGCTCTATTTTTTATATATAAAATGTTTTGTTCCGTAGTAGGCTAATTTTTCAATGGTTTCTGATACTTCGTTGATATCTTTATCAAAATCATTTTTTACCCAGAAGTTTACTACACCTAAAGCTCCATTAAATATAAAGGTAACAGCATAGTTTATTTCATCTTCACTTATGTCTGGTCGATCTTCTTCCCATCTTTTTTTGCACATATAGTAAGCTACTTCTAAAACGTCATTTAGAAAATATATATTATTGTTAGTGTCGAAAAGAAGTTTAACTAATTCTTTATTTTCGATGAAGACGTTAAGTATTTCTTTTGTGAAGGCACCAACAGAGTTTACGCGAGAAGGATTTTCTAAATATGGTGCTTTGAGTTCTTCAATAAACTCTTCTTGGATTTTATCAAGTAAGTCATATACGTCAAGATAATATCTATAGAATGTAGCTCTATTTATATCAGCTATTTTACATATTTCGCTTACAGTGATTTTTTTTATATCTTTTTCATCTAATAATTTGATGAATGTATCTTTAATTGTTTTTTTTGTATATTTGATTCTTCGATCCATAATCTAATTCCTTTTTGAATATATTTTTAATAATAGAAGTAACTTTTTAATCTTTTTAGACATATTATTATCAATGTGTTTAATAATTATCAAATTAAAATGTTATTGGTGGTTGATGTGATTTATAAAATAATTATATAATACAAGTGAAAGTTATTCAACAAGTGTTTAATATTTTTTAAAAACTTGTTAATTAATTTTAATAATTAAGGAGGATTATAATGGATATAGTAAGTAAGATGAAAAAAACTATTGATAAAATGATTTATAAACATCCTTGGGATAGGTATTATGATAAAAATGAAAGAAATATAGAAGTTCCTAATATGTCAGCTTATGAATATTTAAGGGAATGTAATAAAAATAATATGGATAGTTTAGCTATTAATTATTTTAATAATAAAATGAATTTTAGATATTTTTTTGGCGAAATTAATTTGTGTGCTAAAGCTCTTAGAAGTCAAGGGATTAGACCTGGTGATGTTGTAACAATATTGATGGCTAATACACCTGAAGCTATTATAGCTTTTTATGCAGTTAATAAGATTGGGGCTATTGCTAATATGGTTCATCCTTTATCTGCTGAAGAAGAAATTAAATTTTCATTAAATAGTACGAAGAGTGTTATGTTAGTTGCTATTAATATTAGCTGTAAAAAAGTAATGAATATAATTGAAGATACTAGTGTTTATAAAACAGTGATAGTGTCTCCTGGAGATTCTATGCCTTCATTAATGAGATTTGGCTATTATATTTCACAGGGTAGAAAGATTGAAACTCCTAAGAAGTCTGAAGATTTTATGTATTGGAATGACTTTATGGTTAAGGGGAAACATTATACTCAGAAAGTGTTGGTTAAGACAACGAAGGAGCAACCAGCTGCTATTTTACATAGTGGTGGGACTACTGGAACACCAAAGAATATAGTTTTGACTAATGGTAATTTTAATGCTTTGGCTAAACAATCTGCTATAGTATTCCCTAAAATTGGTCCTGGGGATTCTATGTTAACTGTTTTGCCATTATTTCATTGTTTTGGCTTATGTGTTTGTGTTCATGCTGTATTGTGCATGGGTGGTGGAGATATACTTGTTCCACAATTTGATGCTAAGAGGTTTGATAAGCTGTTTAGTAAGTATAAACCAACTATAGTTGCTGGAGTTCCGACTTTGTATGAAGCTTTACTTACTAATAAACATATGACTAATATGGATTTATCATATGTTAAGTATTTAATCTGTGGAGGAGATTGTTTAACAGAAAATAAGAATAAAACTATTAATAATTTCTTACATAATCATGGTTGTGAGGCAGAAATAATTCAGGGATATGGAATGACGGAAACTACTGGGCCGACTGTTGGAGGGGTTATGGGAACGGCTTTACCTGGTGCTATTGGAATACCTTTACCAGGAAATGATATGAAAATAGTTAGCATCGAAACCAGAGAAGAATTACCATTTGGAGAAGTAGGAGAAATTATGATATCTGGTCCGATTGTTATGTCAGGATATTTAGATAACGAAAAAGAAACAAACGAAACGTTGGAAATGGATGAAAAAGGAAAAGTTTGGGTAAAAACTGGAGATTTGGGTTATATAACTGAAGATGGAATACTTTACTATGTTCAAAGATTAAAAAGAATGTTGATAGTTTCTGGCTATAATGTTTATCCTTCTCATATTGAAGATGTATTAATGGAACATCCGGATATACTAAATTGTGGAGTTATTGGGATACCTCATCCGTATAAAGTTCAAGTGCCTAAAGCATTTATTGTTGTTAATAATGGAGTAAAAGTTGATGCTGAGTTTAAAAAGAAAATTAAAGAATATTGTGAGAAAAATTTGGCATTTTATATGATACCTAAAGAATTTGTCTATAGGGAAAGTTTACCTAAAACTATGATAGGTAAAGTTAATTATAGAGAATTAGAAAAGGAAGAACGTAGCTAGTAATTCTTCTTTTTATTTGATAAAATTAAAGTGGTGATAGTATGGAGAAAATTGATAAAGTTCCAGAAGACTTTTTATTGGAAGGCCCACTTAGTAAAGAACAAGAGATTTTATTTATTGAACAAATTAATAGATTTTATGAACTTAAAGAAATGGAATTATATCCTAGAGAAATTAGTATGACAGATGATAATCGTATTATGTTGAAAGAAGGAACAATTATTCATGGTACTGGTGATTTTTCTGTTGATACGTTAGACAGTATTGCTAAGACCGGGATTCTTTCTGGGCAAGCTCTTGGAATACATGAAGATGGTGAAACTTATTGTTGTGCTGATTTTCATAGAGTTTCTAATAGTATGGGAATGAAAGAATATAATGATGCTTTTAAATATACTGATGGAAGGTGTCCTTTTGGAAATGGCTTTAGAAGCGCTAATGCTTTAGCTTTTGTAATAGAACCTAGAGAAGAAGCTGATGAGTTATTAAAATTTGACTGTTATAAAGAAAATACAAAAGAATCTCTAGTAGTTAAAAATTTTGTTAATATGAATGGATTGAGTGGTAATTCTGAAAATCGTTCATCAATTTTATATGGTGTTCCTAGTAATTTGATTTGTGGTATCGTTTTGGGAAATAACTTAATAAAAAAGAAAGAAATAATAGAATTGGTTACTAAGATGTTTCCTGATTGTTATATATCATCTATTGATGGAGTTATTATTTATAATCCTAGTATAGACAAAAGTTTCAATGAGGTTGTTGAACTCAGAGCTGAGAAGTATTGCTTAGAATTTGCTAATAAGCAATTAGAAGAAGTTATAAAAGTAAAGGATAATAAAATAATAAGTTTGTATTCTGAACAACAGAAAATTATTGATGCTATGATGTTAGAATGTCCTAAAGAAAGTGTTGCTAATGTATTTATTGATATTTATTCGAATGTACGTACTATGGATGAAGCTATGAGATTTATGGAAAATTTAAAGAATAGTAGAGGGAAGAGTCAATAAAATAGAGATTAAACTATTAACAAAGTAATTTTGCTAATAGTTTTTTTAATTTTTAATGTTTTTAACTTTTTGTTAAAAAGGTGTTGACAATTATATTAGTTATTAATATAATGTTAGTAACAAGAACACGATACGTGTTCAAAAAAATATGGTTAGTTATTATCAAATAGATAATAACATTGTTAATACCCTTTGATATTAACAAAAAGTAAATAAGAAGAAGGACGGTATTTATGAAAGTGAAGAAAGAAATTAATCGAATTGAGGAGGCTGTATTCTTAATTGATATGAATGTTGGTTTTTGTGAAGAAGGTAATTTAGCTGATCCAAGTATAAAGCATATTGTTCCTGATATTATTCCGATTATTAGATATGTTTTAGAAAAAGGAGAGGGGTTCTTTGTAGTAAATGATAAACATACAAAAGATAGTATTGAATTAAATAGATATGCTGGTCATTGTGATAATGATAAAGAATCAAAAACAATTAAGGAATTAGCTATTTATGAAGAATATGCCAATAGATTATTTTATAAAAATTCTACTTGTGCTTTATTTGCTCCAGGTATGATAGAGATGCTAATGGAAATGGGAAGTCTTAAAAGAGTTGTTTTGGTAGGTTGTTGTACTGATATATGTATTCAAAATTTTGCTATTGCACTTAGAAATTTCTTTGATGAATTAAATATGGATGTTGAAATTATTGTTCCTAAGAATGCTGTTGAAACGTTTCATATTCCAGTAGTGCATGATAGAAAAGAAAATAGTGAGAGAGCTTATACAGTGATGGAAAATACAGGAATTAAATTAGTTAAAACTATGAAAGAAGGTAATTAATATGGCAAGAAATTTAACTATGATGACAGATTTTTATGAATTAACAATGAGTCAAGCTTATTTTAAAGCTGGTAAAAAAGATGAGGAAACAGTATTTGATGCTTTTTTTAGAAAGAATCCTCTTAATGGTGGATATGGAGTAATGGGTGGTTTGGATAGAATTATTGAATTTATAAAGAATTCTCATTTTACTAAAGAAGATATTGATTATTTAAGAAGTACTAATCAATTTACTGAGGATTTCTTGGAATATTTAAAGAATTTTAAATTTACTGGTAGTATTTATGCTATTCCAGATGGAACTCCAGTATTTGGAAATGAACCAATAGTAACAGTTAAAGCTCCTATTATAGAAGCACAAATTATAGAGACAATTTTATTATCTTATTTAAATGAAAATATTTGTTTTACTACAGCTGCTAGAAGAATAGTAGAGGCTGCACAAGATATTGGAGTTATGGAGTTTGGAGCTAGACGTGCTATGGGACCAGAAGCTGCTGTAGATGCTTCTAAATGTGCTGTGATAGCTGGATGTGTTGGAACTAGTAATGTCTTGGCTGGGCAAGAGTATGATGTTCCAGTAATGGGGACAATGGCTCATAGTTTAGTTACTGAAGCTGATAGTGAATACGAAGCGTTTTTAAATTATGCTAAGGCTTATCCTAATAATTGTATATTACTTGTTGATACATATGATGTCTTAAAAAGTGGTGTTCCTAATGCAATTAGAATAGCTAAAGAGTATTTAATACCTAATGGATATCAATTAAAAGGAATTAGAATTGATAGTGGGGATTTAGCTTATTTAAGTAGAGAAGCTAAAAAGATGTTTGTTGAAGCTGGTCTTCCTGATGTTAAGATTTGTTTATCTAATGGATTAAACGAAAGAACTATTAAAGCATTAAAAGAACAAGGTGCTGTGATGGATTCTATTGGACTTGGAGATAACATTGTATTACCTGATAAAGCAAGAGTTGGTTGTGTATATAAGAATGTTGCTGTAAAACAAAATGGTGAATATGTATCAAGAATTAAAGTAAGTAATGATGCTGCTAAAGCTATAAATCCTGGTTATAAAAAGGTTTATAGATTTTATGACAAAGATACTGGGTATGCTCTTGGAGATGTATTAGCTTTATATGAAGAGAATATTCCTAGAGATGAATTTACTTTAATTGATCCTTTAAATGAAAATAATACTTTGACTATAAGGAATTATCAAGTAAGAGAATTACAAGAGACTATTTTTGAAAATGGTGTGTTGGTTTATCAAGATTCTACTATTGAAGAAAAACAAAAATATTGTGAGAAAGAAATGGCAACTTTATATCCTGAAGTTAAAAGAACTGATAATCCTCATGGATATTATGTTGATTTGACTAGAAAATTATTAGAATTAAAAAAAGAGTTAATACTTCTTGCTAAGAGTCAAAAAGTTGAATACGATGTTGATAACAAGTTAGAAAAAAGACTATAATTGATATAGGTGATACTGATGAATGAATATAATAGAGAAAAAATGAAAAAGGCTTTTGAAAGCTTAAAGGTTGTAAAGAAAGATTTAATTGCTTCATATCAAGAAGGCTATATTGGTAAGAAAACTTACAATGTTATTTTAGAAGATGGTTCTAAGAGAATATGTGAGCAAATTACTAAAAATAATGGTGATGGGGATGCTGTTGTTATTGTACCTATTACAGAAGATGGTAATTTTGTAATGATAGTTGAATCGCGTCCTAATACTAAAGAAACAGTTGTTTTAGAATTTCCAGCAGGAATGGTGGATGAAGGTGAAGATACAAAGACAGCTGCTATTAGAGAATTGCTTGAAGAAACAGGATATCAACCAAATAATGTATATGAATTGGAATGGCATTATCAAGATCAAGGATGTAGTAGTGCAATAATTAGAGCTTATGTAGCTGAAGGATGTCGTAAAGTACAAGAAAAACATGAAGATGGAGATGAAAGATTGGAATATATTGAAATGTCATATCAAGATATTTTGAAATATATGAAAAACTCTTCAGTACAAGAAAGTATTAAAGATGCTAATACTAAAATAGCTTTTATGGAGTATACGCTAAGAAAGAAAGGTATATATGATGAATAAGAAATATGGTTATGTAAGAGTTGCTGCTTCTGTACCAAAATTAAAAGTAGCTAATGTAGAATATAATGTAGAAGAAATAATAAAAGAAATAAATAAACTTGATAAGGAAGGTGTTCAAGTAGTAACGTTTCCTGAACTTTGTTTAACTGGATGTACTTGTGGAGACTTATTTAAACAAGATTTCTTGTTAGATAAAGCTTTAGTAGGGTTAGATACTATTATAAAAGGAACTTCTAAATTAGATATTATTTCTATTGTGGGATTACCTTTAAGAATAAGTAATAAAGTATATAATTGTGCTGTTGTAGTTAGTAAAGGTGAAATACTTGGTGTTGTACCTAAAACATATATAGATAGACATGGTGAAGAGAGTAGATGGTTTAATACTGGAGATTTACTTGTTACTAATGTAACTAATTTATTAGGTAAAGATGTAGTAATTGGTAATGATTTAATATTTAGAGATACGAAAGATAAAGGAATGTCTTTTGGTATTGAAATAGGAGAAGATTTATTAAATGTAAATAATCCTGGAATAGATTTGGTATTAGGCGGAGCTACTATGATTTTTAATCTAGCTGCTAGTAATGAATTAATTGGTAAATTAGAGTATCAAAAAAATTTGCTTAAAGTTACTTCTAGTAAGTTAGTAAGTGCTTATATATATGCATCTAGTGGTGTAAATGAATCTACTACAGATTTAATATATTCTGGATATGCTGGTATTTATGAAAAAGGAAGATTACTTGTTGAAAATGAAAGATTTAGTTTTGAAAGTAATCATATAATACAAGATGTTGATATTCAAAGACTTATTAACAATAGAAATGTTGAATTAGTAGGAAGTACTGATAAGAAATTTAGGTATGTAGATATTTCTATTAAAGATAGAAATGATAAATTAGTTAGAAAATATGATATGTATCCTTTTGTACCTAGTGATGAACATTTAAGAGATGAGAGATGTTTTGAAATAGTTAATATGTTAGCTTGTGGGCTTGCTAAGAGATTAAAACATATTGGGACTAAGAAATGTGTAATGGGTATTAGTGGAGGTTTAGATAGTACGCTTGCTTTTTTGATAGTTATGGAAGCTTATAAGAAGTTGGAAATTAGTAATGATAATTTTATTGGTGTTACAATGCCTGGTTTTGGTACTAGTGGAAGAACTTATAATAATGCTATTAATTTAATGAAAAGTTTTGGCGTTACAATGAGAGAAGTAAGTATTAAGGAGGCTTCTTTACAACATTTTGCTGATATAGGGTTAAATCCTGAAGATAGAAGTGTAACTTATGAAAATACACAAGCTAGGGAGAGAACTCAAATATTAATGGATATAGCTAATATGGAAGGTGGTCTTGTTATAGGTACGGGAGATTTATCTGAATTAGTATTAGGATGGTGTACTTATAATGGAGATCATATGAGCATGTATTCAGTAAATGGTAATATACCTAAAACATTAGTTAGATACTTAGTTACATATTTTGGTAGTAAGGAAACTAATGAAGAATGTAAGAAAACTATTCAAGATATATTAGATACACCAATAAGTCCTGAGTTATTACCTCCTACTAAGGATGGGAAGATTACTCAACAAACTGAAAGCTTAGTTGGACCTTATATTTTACATGATTTCTTCTTATATCATTTTATGAGATATGGAGCTAGTCCAGAAAAGATTAAGTATATTGCATTACAAGTATTTGATGGTATGTATGATGAAGAAACTATTACTAAATGGTTAAAGTTCTTTATTAAGAGATTCTTTAATCAACAATTTAAACGTAGTTGTTTACCTGATGGAGTTAAAGTTGGGACTGTTGGAGTTTCTCCTAGGGGAGACTTGAGGATTCCAAGTGATGCTGATAGTAGTAATTGGATAGATGTTTAGGGCTAATTTAAGGATATATTGATTTTTTAGCTAAATTATGCTATAATTAAATTACTTAAGAGGGAGTAGTTCCATCACGTGATGAGATAATCCAACTATAAGATTATTTAAAAATCTGGGTTATTTTAATAAATAAGAACAAGACTTTTATGTTTATGCATAAAGGTCTTTTTTCATCTTAAGTTATATTAGAGAGGGTTTATTATGAATTTTAAATTTAATATTAAAAAATTAGTTAGTATGAAAGGAATGGCTTTGGTTTTAGTTGCTGCTTCAGTATCAACATCATTAGTAGGTTGTGGTAAGAAGGTTGACTGTAAGATAGATGGTAGTCATGCTCACCTTTATACAAATAATGAGGGTTATATTAGATATATTGATAAAGAATATTTAAACTATGATGGATATACAAGAAATGATGAGTATATTTCTATTGAAGGTGAAGAGGACTTATATAAATTTTTGGATAAGAAAGATTTAATGAGAATTGATGACAATATTAAAACAATTCAAGCTATTCAAGAAAGTAATGAAGATTATACTGAATACAGATATAAATATACTTATTTGCAACCTATTCCTCATACAATGAGAGTTGGTAAAACGACAACTACATATTTTACTTATATATCTAGAACTAGGTATTCATGGACAAGCGATCCTAATCATTCAAAATTGACCGGTGAAACGAGACTTTGTCATTATACTTATGTAGCTTATAAGGTAGAGAAAGATGAGAAAGGGAAGTATGTTTTAATACCAAGTGAAAATGTTGATGATTTAACTACTATTATGGAAGAATATCCTTATATTAATAAAAATTATATAAAAGTAGTTACTAAAGATGGGGTAGAAGCTGATTATGAAGATGGTAAACAAGAAGAATTATCTGAAGAAGATAAGAGACGTGCAGAAGAATATGATTCTACTCATGTTGATGAGAATGTTCAAACTGAAGAAAAAGGTAAATCATTAACTAAATCTAGGTAGACGTTTAGAAATATTTAAAATTTTAGGCACTTTTTAATTATATGTTAAAAAGTGCTTGACAATAGTTCTTGTTATTAATATAATGTTAGTAACAAGAACGACACAATCGTTTGAATTTATTATATTTTGTTATTAACGAAATGATAATAACAAATAAAAGGGAGAAATAATTATGACAATAGAATTTACAAAAGAAGAAGCTGCTAAATTAATTGAAGAATACTATAGAATACTAGAAAATAGAGTGATAAAAGCAAATATAAAGGCTGAAAAAGGTTATATTGGATGGCGTGATGAAGAAGGCTGTATTATTACAATAGAAATTGCTGAAGTTATGGAAATAGCGGGTATGCAAAAGGAGATAAAAGACACAATTACTAAAGAATACTTACTTGTAATATTAAAAGCTTTATTTGAATTATATGAATTAGATGTTAATGATATAACTTATGATGCTGGTTTAAATCATACTTGGAAAGGGTATGGTATGAATGAATATGAAGAAAAGTATGTTTATTTTAATGGTGTTAAACTTGATGTAAGTAAGAAAAAGAATTTGGGGTTAAGAAAAGAGATTTAAGTTTTTCCAATTTCTTTTTAATAAAAAATATATAGATGGTGATATTATGAGAATTGGTGTTTTGGGTGGTAGTTTTAATCCGCCCCATAGAATGCATTTAGATATGGGGTTAAATTTAATTAATAAACATTGTGTTGATAAAGTGGTTTACGTTCCTACGGGTAGTAAATATAAATACAAAAATAATTTAATTCCTGATAAGAATAGGTTAGAAATGTTAAAAATATTTGTTAATAAATATGACAACTTAGATGTAAGTGATTACGAGTTAAAGAGTGAAGTAGTTTACACTTATCAAACATTAAATTATTTTAAAGAAAAAAATTCTAATGATGAAATATATTTTATATGTGGGGCAGATAATTTAAGTTATATGGATAAATGGATGAATAGTGAGGAAATATTAAGTAACTATAAGATACTTGTTGTTAAAAGACAAGGTGAAGACATAGATGAGTTAATAAATAAGTTTGATAAATATAAAAATAATATTATAGTAGCTGATATAGAACAGAGAGATATATCTTCTACTGAGATAAGAGAGAAGTTAAAAAATAAAGAAAGTGTATTGGATGTGCTTGATAAAGATGTTTATGAGTACATAATAAATAATAAATTATATATAAGTTAGCTAATATAATAGTAAAATATTGGGGTGAATTTTATATTACGTTAATAATATGGCTCGGTAAAAAGCTTTTATATAAGTAGAAATATAGGTATAATAATATATTAGGAAGAACGGGATAATATGAAAACATTTAAAAAGATAGTATTAGAATTAATTAAAAGAGGAGAAACTATAGCTACGATGGAATCTTGTACTGGGGGTGGAGTAGCAGATGCTATTACTTGTATAGAAGGAGCTTCTGAAGTAATTAAGTTTAGTGCGGTAACTTATTCTAATGAATATAAAATTAAGATGGGAGTAAATTCAGATATTATAGATAAATATAGTGTTTATAGTATAGAGACTGCTCATGAAATGGCATTTAATATATCTAAGTTTGCTAATTCAGATTATGGAATAGGTATTACAGGAAAGTTAAATAGAGCTGATATAAATAATAATTTTGGAAAAGATAATCAAGTATTTGTAAGTATTTATTATAAAGATAAATATTATGATATGGTTATTAACGTTGATAAGAAGACTAGAAAACAAAATAAAGCTGTAATAATAGAGTTAATAATTGAAAAGATGGGTGAATTATTATGGGGAGAAGGATTAACAAAGTAAAGTTATTTGTTAATGATAATGAGAAATCTAGAATAGTAGCTAAAGACTTGGAACTAGAGTTACATAAGTATGGATTTAAAGTTGTTAGTAGAGGTGCTTTTGATTTAGCTATATCAGTCGGTGGAGATGGTTCATTCTTAAGAATGGTTAAAGAAACTAAATTTAATCAAAATATTTATTATATTGGTGTTAATAGTGGTACTTTAGGATTTTTGCAAGAAATAGATATTAAAGATACTGTTGATTTGGTAAAAAGACTTAATAGTGATGAATACAAAGTAGAAGAAATTAGTGTTCAAGAAACGAAGGTTATTACTGAAGATAAGATATATAATTATGATAGTTTAAATGAGATAGTAGTTAGAAATAAAGATTTTAATGTACTTAAAGTTCCTGTTTATGTAGATGATGAATTATTAGAAAATTTTTCTGGGGATGGAATACTTATAAGTACTAGTACTGGGAGTACTGCCTATAATTTAAGTTTTGGTGGTAGTATAGTTTATAATACATTAAGTACACTTACTATTACACCAATAGCTCCATTAAATAATAAAGTATTTAAGACTTTGTTAAATAGTGTAATAGTTCCTGGTAATAAGGTGATTACTTTAGTGCCTAAGAAAGATTATAAGGAAATGTTTATTCAAGTGGATGGTGTTAATAAGTTATTTGATAATGTTATAAAAGTAGAAACTAAGATAGATGGTAAGTCTATAAAGTGTTTACGTATGAATGATTTTCATTTTATTAAAGTTATTAATAATAAAATATTAAGCAAGTAATTTTTTTTGTAAAACAAAAAACGCTATTGAAGCGTTTTTATTATGGTATAAAGTTCTTTCCAAGTAGTCGTTTGTAAACCATTATATTCAATATTTTGATTAAATAGAATAGTTTTTAAACCATTTTTATTGGCACTAAGTATTTGATTTAATGAGTCGTCTATTAATAAATCAAAATTATGTTGTTTACAAAATATTCCTTTATCAAGAATGTCAGTATAAATCGTATTTATTTGTATGTTATTTTCATTTAAGGATTTTTTGATTTTTGTAATTAAGTTAGTATATTTATTTTGAGGGCGGGATGTGACTATACATAATTTATGTCCCTCATCTTGGAGTTTTTTAATTATTGGAGATGTATCCTGTTTATAAGAAGAATTAAATGATAATTCTTCTCGATAAGTATCCCAAAATATATCGATATATTCGTCTATATTAAATTCGTTAATTTCTTTTGGTAAATTTTCAGAAAATCCTTCTTTAGGATTTTTATTATAGTATTCTTTCCATAATTTTATTTGATTTTCTTTAGTGTTTGTTAGAGTATCATCTATATCTATTGCTATTTTCATGGTTATTCCTCCTTAGTAAGTATAGCATATTTTTATATTTTTTTATTTGTGATATAATACGATTAGAGGTGTTTTTAATATGATGTATAAAAGTGAAGAGGAATTTTTAAAAGCTTATAATCCTAATGATTATGATAGAATTTCTTTGACTACTGATATTTTAATTTTAAGTATTAGCGATGAAGAAGTTGCAAATTATAGAAAATCTAGTAAGAAGTATATGAGTGTTTTGCTTGTTAAAAGAGATGATTATCCTTTTAAAGATAAATGGTGTTTACCAGGTGGTTTTTTAGATATTAATGAAGATTTAGAAGATTGTCCTCGTAGAATACTTGCTCGTGAAACTAATTTACATGATATTTATTTAGAACAATTATATACTTATGGTGGAGTTCATAGGGATCCTAGAATGAGAATAATATCTACTTCTTATATGGCTTTAGTTGATAAAAATAGATTAACAGACAAATTAAATGATAATGTTTCATGGTTTAATATTTCTTATTTTGAAGAAGGAAATGAAGTATTAGTCATATTAGATAACGGAACTGATACTTTGAAATTTAAGATTAAGAAAACCTTGAAGGAATTGACTACAGATAGATATAAATTTGATGTAGTAGAAAATGATAATTTAGCTTTTGATCATCCTTTAGTTATTTGGGCTGGTATAGAAAGACTTAAGAATAAAGTAAATTACACTGATGTAGTGTTTAATATGATGCCAGAGTTATTTGCTTTAGGAGATTTGCAACAAGTTTATGAAGTTATTTTAAATAAGAAGTTACTTGATCCGGCTTTTAGACGAATTATAGCTGATAAAGTAGAGAAAACTGAATTTGTTAAAACTGGTGCTGGGCATAGACCATCAGTGTTATTTAGATATAAAAAGAAGGAAGATACTAAGTAATTAGTATCTTTTAATATAGTTCTTGACATATTCCTTGTGCTGGTTCATAGAAACAATGATTTTTATATTTACCAGCTAGTGATTGTTCGTACCAAGTTTGTTTGCATGATGAATTTTGATTTGGAGCATAGAACCAAAGAGCGTGGGTAGCTGGATGATAATACTCACCATTTATAACTCTTTTGGCAAGATTTTTTTCTGCTGTTGTAGCTGCTGATTGAAAGAGAGAACTTTTTGTACCGACGAATTGATTTGCTTGGTAGATTGCGTCTGTGATAGTTCTAATATTTGTGAAAGTTAAACAATTTGATATTGCTCTATTAATTACAACATTTCCAACCATTAGCATACCAAGATTTCCTTCATTAAGTGCTTCAGCACGCATTATTCTAGCTAGAAGGTCCAGTTCCTTTGTTGTATGTTTTATTAACATAATTTTTTCACCTATTATATGATATGTTTATTTGGTTATTTAGAAACAAAAAAGCAAAGAGTTATCTTCGCTTAGTGTCTTTTTTACGTGTGATAAGAACTATTATAAGAAGTAAGAAAATAATTATGATTAGTATTTGATATATACTTATGTTGGATTCTTTTTCTTGTTCAAAGTTTTCTTTTTTATCTATTGTTATTTCGATTGGTTTATTGGAATAGTTATTTTTTGTTATATTCCAAGTATGAGTATTATTGTTTTTTGAATCAGCGTTAGAATTTACTATTTTGTAATTACTCGTTATTGTTATTTTTAAATCTGATACGTCTTTGTAATATGCAGTGCATAGAAATTCTTTACTAGTTGTTAATTTTATTTGATTATCATCGTATGTAAAAGAAAAGTCTTGATAGCATTTACGTAACTGACTCATTGCATCGTATTCATTGTATTCGAAGTTATATGAATAGTTGTATCCAGTTATTTCATCTGTTGTATATAGTTCTCTTTTATAATATTCATATCCTCTTTCCCAATTACCTAATTTTTCTTGGAATTGTTGAATATCTTTTTCTGTTGCTTTGTTTGTTAATGAACTATCTTCATATATGTTTATTGAATCTATTATATTTTCTTTATTAAAAGTTATGTTGTATGTAGCAGAGCATCCTGTTAATAAGGTTGTAGTTATTAACAATATAATTATTTTTTTCATAAAATCCTCCTAGCATGAAGCTGTACAAGAACCAAAGCTTCCGCCAGATATTTGAGCTGGTTCTATGTGCCAAGGTTCCCATGACATTCGAAAATTCAATCCATAATTAGCTGCATTAGCATGAGCCCAAGCAGCAGCTGAGTTACAATCCCATCCACCGCTACAACTGGTTCCGTTAAAACTTAAGTCGGCTGCAATACCAAAGCCGTGTCTTGAACCACCTGGGCAGGCTACCCAATTGCCTCTTTCACTACAAGGTCTTGTTGAGTTGTTCCAAAGCGATAATTGACTAGAATAAGAACGCCATCCACTTGTTACGGTAATTGTATATCCTTGTTTTTGAGCATCGGCAATAAAAGCACTTAATCTTTCCCAAAAAATTGGGTTAAGCCCATATTCACCGGATTGCTTTGGAATATCCGAATCGCTTGTTGGTCTTTTATTTGGCAAATAGAAGACACCATCGACAACTTCAACGCTTCCGTATGTTCCGTTAGAGATTGTATCACCAGAGTATGAACCGTTATTGTCGGTTGATTCATATTTCTTTTTTATTTCTTCTAGTTGTTCGGCTCTTTTTTTATCTGCTTCATATTGTTTTAATAAAGCATCTTGTAATTCAGCTTTTTCTTTGTTTTTTTGTGCAACTTTTGCAACTTCGTATTCCTCTTCTAATTCTTTGATTTTTTCAATACTTGTGTTATTGTAGTAACTTAAAATGGTTGAATTGTCGTAATTTTCAACAAGTGTGAAACAAAAATCAATTATTGTTGGTAGTAGAAATATTATTAATCCAGCTATAATTCTATTTACTATTGTTTTTAAACTGGTCTTAATATTATCTGGTTTCAAAACTACTTTTGACATATCTACCATACATAAAATTATTATAATAATTGGAACGACAATTAATGTAATGTTTATTGCATACTTTATTATAAGAGCTAATCTATAAATACTTATTTCATTTATTATGTCGTTCACTTCTGTTAAAATGTGCATATAAATCTACCTCAATAGTATTATAACACGCAAAAAAAACTTGCACATTAGTAAATTTGTGATATAATGAAATTGCTTATTTTTTTAGGGGTATAGTTCAATGGTAGAATAACGGTCTCCAAAACCGCTGATGTGGGTTCAACTCCTGCTACCCCTGCCATTTGCATTTTTGTTCGGACTTTTAAAAAATCGAACTTTAATATAAAGGAATCCAATCTTTAGAAAGGTTGGATTTTTTGTTTAACTAAAAACATTAATAGTTCTTGCTAATAAGTAAGAAAATAGTATAATATGCTTATCAGGAGGTTTTTATGGAGAAAATAAGTACTGAGGCAATAATTGGCTCTTTATTTGTATTAGGTTTTGATAAAGTTGATTCAATTTTTTTTACGTCTTTACTAGGAAAATTAACTGTTGATAATCATAAGTTATCATTATTTGAGTTTGAAGATAAACTATTTAGTGAACTATTTATTAAATATGTTAATTATGATAATTCATTTTTTGAAATCAAAGAAAATTATACGTTAGATACTAATGTTTCGCCTATTAAAGATTATATTTGGACATTAAGAGATTTTTTTTCAAGGAACACTGAATTAATTGAATATTTAAGTAATGTTGATTTTGGTGAAATTCTTACTAGAAAAATAGAGCTATGTAGTGCAATAGAACAAGATAGTATGAATCAATTGTTTAGTGCTAAAGAATTGAGTTTAATTGAACAATTGAATTTAACTCAATTTAAGGAGAAAGTATGGAATCCAGAATTATGGAAACCACTAGGAATTAAACCAATAGAAGATTATAAATATGCTAATCTAGGCGAAAGTACAGGTGGATTTTTACCTTTTCAAAATATAGATGAAAGATATGAAGTTAGAGGCATTATGCCATCATCAAAAAATAAGACATTAGAGTTAACTAAAAAATAAATAATGTTTATTTAAATTCTGAGTGTAGTAGTAAATATAATGTAGTGTTTTTAATGATTAATATTAAAATGATTAGGTGTTAAACTTAATCATTTTTTTTGATATACTATAAATAGTTAAAATATAATAAAGGATGTAATTTTATGATAAGAGAGTTGAAAAAGAATCTTGAAAGTTCAATGATAACTATTTTACCAGTTGTGTTTATCGTACTAGTTCTTTCCTTGTTTATTCCAATTAGCCGGGATGTTTTAATTTCGTTTTTATTTAGCTCCGTACTTTTGATTATAGGGTCTGCTTTATTTACTTTTGGAGCAGATTTATCAATGATTGTAATAGGTAATAAAATAGGTAAAGACTTGGTAAAAAGTAAAAAAATATGGTTAATATTAATAGTAGGTTTTATTATTGGAACTGTTGTTACAATAGCAGAACCTGATTTATTAGTTTTGGCTGAACAATTAACATCAATACCTTCGTGGTTACTTATTATGGTGATTAGTTTGGGGGTTGGAGTTTGTGTATTATTAGCATCTGCTAGATCGTTATTTGGTTGGAACTTAAATGTAATGTTATTAATTGGTTTTATTATAATATTTTTGTTAATCTTTTTGGTACCTAGTGATTTTATTCCAGTTGCTTTTGATTCTGGAGGCGTTACTACTGGTACTATTAGTATTCCTTTTATATTGACATTAGGTATGGGACTTGTTGCTAACAGAATTGATAAAAAAGCTAAGGAAGATAGTTTTGGATTAGTAGCATTAGCTTCAACTGGACCTATTATAATGGTATTATTACTTGGTTTGTTAATGAATCAGAGTGGTAATATGGCATTTGATAGTTCTATATATACTAATTTTGCATTTAGTAATTATATTACACAATTAGTTATTAATTTTAAGGATGTTTTGATGGCTATAAGTCCTATTATGATAGTATTTATTATTTATTATATTCTAACAAGGAAAGTTAGTAAGAATGAGCTAAATAAAATAGTATTTGGGACTATTATTACTATAATAGGGTTAACTATTTTCTTAGTAGCTTCTAATGTAGGATTTTTAAATATGGGTTATTATATTGGGGAGTATATAGTTGGAAGTACTAGCCATAAGTATATGTTGATTCCTATTATAATGGTATTATCTTTCTTTATCGCGATAGCAGAACCTGCTGTAGTGATTTTAATTGAACAAGTAGAAGAATTTACTGAAGGAGCTATTTCTAAAAGTATTTTAAAAGTAGCTTTGGCAATAGGTGTGAGCTTGGCGGCTGGATTATCAATATTAAGAGTACTTACGGGAACTTCATTTTTATATTATGCTGTTATAGGTTATGGAATAGCTTTGATATTAATGTTTATGATTCCAAAAGTTTTTACTGCTATTGCATTTGATGCTGGTGGAGCTACAGGTGGTTCACTTACTACAACATTTTTATTACCTATGGCTATTGGAGCTTGTGTTGCTCTTGGGGGTAATGTTTATACTGACGCTTTTGGACTTGCTTCGATGGTTTCTTTGGTACCGATAATTACTGTTGAAATTGTAGGTCTTATATATCAATTAAAGATGAACACTATGATTAATGTAGATATGTTAGATGATTCAATAATTGATTATAATTGGGAGGTTAGTAATGATTAAGTTATTATTATTACTTATTATACTTGATGAAGGTTATGATAGAAAAGTTAGTTATACGTTAAATAAATATAATATAAAATATAAAACTGTTTCTAATGGTAGTGGAACTGCTTCTCCTAGTGTATTAGATTATTTTGGATTGACTGAGACTAAAAAGGAATTTTTCTTAGCTATTATTCCTGATTATTTAAGAAATGATATTTTATTAAAATTAGAAAAAGATTTTGATTTTAAAAAAGCGGGAACGGGTATAGCATTTACGATACCTATTGTAAGTTCTAATAAGTTTTTAATGGATGATTTTATAAACTCTGGAGTAGAGGAGAGTGGTGAATTAATGAATAATGATAAAAAGTATCAGTTAATTATGACTATTGTTATGGAAGGCTATATAGAAAATGTTATGGCAGCTGCTAAGAGAGCTGGAGCATCAGGCGGAACAGTTATGAAGGGAAGGGGTCTTGGTAATAAGATTCCAACTAAAATATTAGGTTTTAATATTGAGCCTGGGAAAGATCTTGTGTTAAATTTGGTTAAGGAAGAAGATAAAACTAAAGTGATGGAAGAAATAACTAAAGATGTTGGAATAAAAACACCTGGTAAAGGTATTTGTATTTCTTTACCAGTAGACTCTGTTGTTGGTGTTGATATGTATGAATAAACTTGGTATTTTATGTATCAAGTTTTTTGTATTTTTATAATGATATTTTATATTTTTAATAAATGATGATATAATTTGGTTGTAGGTGATAAATATGGAATATAAATATAAAACAAGTGGAACATGCTCAGTTGTAATATCTTTTGATATAAATGGTGATGTTATTACAAATATTAAATTTTTAGGTGGTTGTCCAGGTAATCTTAATGCTATTTCTAAATTATTAGATGGACAAACTGTTGAATATATAGAAGAAAAATTGGCCGGTAATCTATGTGGTAATCGTGGAACGTCTTGTGCTGATCAGCTAGCTAAAGCGGTGAGAAAAGCATATGAGGAGACTAAGTAGTTAATGAGTAAAATAAAAGACAATGTAAAGATGGAAAAAAAGAAAAAGTTGAAGGATAAAAAGAATGCTATAAATAAGTCTATACCAGATGATATAAAGGTATTGTTTGGTAAATTTTATTTTTATTCTTTTGTATATATTTTATTTTTCTTTATTATTTATCCTATTTTTTTGATGAATAAATTAAATACTATGTTCGCTGTTGTGTTAATAATATTTTTAACTTTATTTTTTTGTTATATGGTATATGATGTTTACAAAAAAAAGGATAAGTATATGTCAATTACTTTTGTTATGTTGATTTTAATCGTATTATTAGGAATATCTTTTTCTATAATAAAAATATTTGTTTGACTTGAAATTTGGTGTATTTTTTGTATAATACGTGTTATAATTGTTTAGTTATTAAACGAGGAGGTGCATTATGAGAACTATTAAAGCAAACTTACCTGAAGGTGTTAAAAAGAAATTTAGTCATTCAAGAGGCGTTAAAGTTAAACTTGTTGCAAAGAAAGCTAAAAAAGCTAGTAAGTAATTAAACAGACAATGTCTGTTTTTTTCGTGGTGTGATATAATTATTTTAGGTGGTAGTATGAAGAAGATACTTATAGTATTAGTGTGTTTATTCTTAATAGTTGGTTGCAAAGGAAATGAAGTAAAAGAAGAAATAGTAGATAATGCCAATGAAGAAACATTTATTGTAGAAAAAATAGATACTACTAAAGATTATGTTTATTTACAGAAATATAAAGAATTAAAATTAGCTGGTAACGATTATTCACTTGATATATTAGTAATTAATATTAAAGGTGATGATATAGATAATGTTAATTTAGAATTAAAAAGTTTTATTAATAAAAGTTATCAAAATATGAATATATATGATGATGAAATAAGTCAAGGTAATATAATTAGTTATGAGTACTATAAAACAGATAAGTATTTATCGATATTACAAAAGTATTATGTATATGTAGATGGTATAGTTGGAGAAGAATATGTTAATATTTATAATATATCTTTGGATACTGGTAAAGTGTTGAGTAATGATAGTATTTTAGATGATTTTATGATTACAGAAGATGAATTATTTAAAAAAATGGAAAATAGTATTGTTAGTGAAGATATCTTATATACTATGATGAATATTAAAAAAGATGGCTATTATTTGTATGTTAATAATAGTGGGAATTTAGTAGTTAGTTATTACGAAGTTGATGATGAGAACGTAGTAAGAAAAGAATGGGAATTATAAATAGAAAAAAGTTAGTTTGCTGCTAACTTTTTTAGTTGTAATTATAACATTTTATGCGTTCTGGTTGTTCGTTATAGTTATAATAAATACAGTTGCATTTTTTAGATGATTTAGGACATTCACACTTATATGCAAAATCACATTTAGCAAATGGATGTTGTTCATTTATTATATTACCAGAGTTGACATAATTATTGTATTTGTTAAACAAAGAATATAATGTTATAACTAGTATTATAGTTAGTATTGTAGCTGTTATTTTTAGAAATTTATTTGTTTTGCTTTTTGTCGGATTAGAGTTGTTCATTTATATCACCTTTTAGTATATGTTTATAATAATATTTTAACATATTATTATTTGTAACTACAATATGTTGATAGTTTAATAAAGTTGGTTTGTATTTTTTTGTGATATTTTTTATAGTATAATAGAAATGGTGATTTTGATGATTTATAGAAGTTTTTTTTAGAAAAAAAGTAACTAAGTTTTATTTATCGATTTTTATTATATTTAGTATTTTATTATCATTTTTATTTATATCAAAAGAAAGTATAATAGTTAAGGGTAATGAAGCTTATGATAAATCTTTTATTTATTTTAGTACTGAAAAAGAAATTGAATTAAGTGAAAGTTCAAATATAAAGGACTATAATAAAGCTTTAAAAGTTAATTGTCAGAGTGATTTGACAGAAGTTTTTGTAGTAAATGATACACCTATAGTAAGCAATGATTATGAAGAAAAAGTTGAATGTATAATTGATGGATATACTATACAATATACAGTAATTGATGATGTTAATATTGTACAGAATAATTCTTTATATGAACTTTTGAGCAGTGATGCTAAACATATTATTATTTTGTTAGTTTGGATAATTGGTTTGATATAGAAAAAACGTCTGAAGTTATTAGAGATTTCTATAAAGTTGAACCTATTATTTATGAAGTAAAGATTGATAGTAATAATTATAAAAATTATATTTCTATTTTTAGTATTTTTATTAAAATTTTAATACTTTTATTTGTTTTATTACTACTGATTTCGATAGTAAATGTTATTGTAGATGAAAAAAAGAATAATGTTTTGTATTATTCTTTGGAATATTCAAAATTAATGATTTTTAATATTACATTTAATAAAATATTATTGTTGCTTTTAATACCTTTGTGTATTTTATTATTAAGTCTTATGATTGGTTTATAAAAACTCGTTTTTAAACGAGTTTTTTGTTTTAGATAAAACTACTTAAACCACTCATACATATTTTGTTAATGAATATTGATACGCTACTTGGTTCTTCTTGACAATCATTTTTAATCCAATCATTTACTATTCCGATTGTACCATCTACTATGAAGTTGTATATTTTTTCTAAATCTTCTTTAGAGGCTTTTCTTAATAATTTTTGCCATTCTGTAATACTTTGATTATATACTAGAATTAATATTCTTTGTAAGAATGTATGATCACCATTTTCTCCTAATAATCGAGCATATATTTCTTTTCTAGTAGATATTGTTTCAATTATTTTGCCAGTAAATGATATTAGATAATTTCTTTTTATATCAACTATGTATTTTTCTAGGTCTGATAATAAAGATTCTTCTATTGTTAAAACTAAGTCATCTATGTCTTTGTAATATTTATAAAATGTTGTTCTATTAATATTAGCTTCTTTACATAGTTCTAATACTGTGATGTCTTTTAATTTTTTTGTATTTAACAAATCTAGTAAAGTGTTTGTTAATTTCTTTTTAGTTTTTAAAATTCTTTTATCCATATAATCACCTTCTACCTAAGATAATTATAATATAATTTATTATGAAAAGCAACATTCTGTTTATTAAAAAAATAGTTTCTATTTATAGATTTATGATATAATTATATAAGATATGGAGGGCTAAATATGGCGAATAGAATTATTTTAAATGAGACTTCTTATTTTGGATGGGGATCAAGAGAAGTCTTAGTTGATGAAATTAAAAAAAGAAAGTTTAAGAGAGCTTTAGTTGTTACAGATGAAACCTTAATTAAGGTTGGAGTTACAGATAAGGTTTTGAGTATTTTAAATGAAAACGCAATTCCTTATGAAATTTTTAGTGAAGTTAAACCTAATCCTACTATTGCTAATGTTAAGAAAGGTTTAAAAGTAGCTAGGAAGTATCATTGTGATTATATTATTGCTGTTGGTGGAGGTTCTGTTATTGATTGTGCTAAAGCTATAGCAGTTGTTGTTAATAATCCTGAATTTAAAGAAATTAAAAATTTAGTTGGTGTAGCTGATACTAAAGAACGTTGTTTACCTATTATTGCTTTACCAACTACTGCTGGTACTGCTGCTGAAGTTACTATTAACTATGTAATAACTGACGAAGAATCTGTTGTTAAATTAGTTTGTGTTGATCCTAATGATATTCCAGTTTTATCTATTGTTGATACTGAATTGATGGCTGGTATGCCTGCTGCAACAGCTGCAGCAACTGGTTTAGATGCTTTAACTCATGCTATGGAATGTTATATTACAAAAGGCGCTTGGGAAATGTCTGATATGTTTGCATTAAAAGCAATGAAACTAATTTATGAAAATTTAGAGAGTGCTGTTAATAAAAATAAATATGCTATGGAACAAATGGCGTTAGCTCAATATATTGCTGGTATGGGATTCAGTAATGTTGGATTGGGTATTGTTCATTCAATGGCTCATCAATTAGGAGCTGTTTATGATACACCACATGGAGTTGCTAATGCATTATTATTACCTTATATTCTTGAATATAATGGAGAAGTATGCCCTGATAGATTTAGAGATATGGGTAAAGCATTTGGACTTAGCATGGAAGGTTTAACTGATAAAGAAGCTGTTTTAAAGGTAGTTAATGCTGTTAGAGATTTAGCAATAAGACTTAATATTCCACAACATATTAGTGATGTTGGTGCTAAAGAAGAAGATATTCCAATGCTTGCTCAAAAAGCTTTAGAAGATCCTTGTACTGGAGGTAATCCAAGAGAAACTTCTTTAGATGATTTTATTGATTTATTCAAAAAAGCATTTTAAAAAAGATGTTAACAAACATCTTTTTTTGTTATACTATATATTAATAGTGGATGTGATTCAATGACAATTAATGAAGCAGTTGATTATATTATTAATGGTGTTAAAGAAGAATGGACTGTGTTAGAGAAAATTAGATATGTTTATTTGGAACTTGGGAAAATATTATATAAAAACACTGACTTTTTCTTTTCGGCAGATAAAAAATTAGGTGATAAAAATTTAACTATTGAAGAAATGGAGCAAATTTATGAAGATAAAAAAGATTCTGGGGATTTAAAGGTTATATGTCGTTCGGCAGCTTATATTTTACAGAAGGTATATGATATTCTTGGTATTAAATCTGAGTTGATAAAATCAAATAACAATATTATAAATTACGAAGATGATGGTAAGTCTTTAGAAATAAATCATTGGTTTTTAGCTGTTTATGATGAAGATGGGAAGGCCTATTTTTTAACTTTGGCTTCTGATTTACCTTATATTCAAATGGGAATGCAAACTAAGCATTTTGCATCGAATATACCTTATACTAAAACACAAAAAAATGGTAAAGTTATTCAAGTTTATTGTGGAGAAGAAATTAAACATACTGTATTATCTGATGCACAATTACGTGAAGTAGATAAAAATGTTGGGTATTTAAAGTACTATTATAATTATGATGAAAGTTATCGTTTATCTAAAGATATATCTTTAAATTATACTGATGCTGATATAAATATGTTAGCTAGTGAACTAAAGAGTAATAAGTTGTATTATGATATAGAAATTCAAAACACAAGATTCTATAGGAAACTAATGGAATTTAGAAATGGAGATAAAGAATTATCTTTATATGGAAGAAAAAAAGATTCGCTTGACAAAGAAGACTGGGATGTTTGGGTAAAAAAACTATGTAAGCTTGTACATAAAAAAATAGAACAAATAATAGAGTATAAAATTTATATTAAAACTTATTATAATGAAGAAAACTGGAATTATAGAGAATGGCTTTATGATATGTGTATACAATTACAAAGGCATTTATTTCAAAATTTGAAGAGTGATCATTCTGAACTTTATCTTTCTGGAGAATTTAACTATTCTAAATGGTCAAGAAGTATGAAGAAAATACTTCAAAGTGAATCAGAAATTTATGATATTGATAATGTCTTATTAATGTTAGATAAGACTAATATATTAGTTTCTTCTATAGAGTTAGGACAACCAACAGAAAAATTTATGAAGGTATTTACTATGCTTGCTTATCATTTTTTAAATAGAAATTATGTGCTTGAATCTAACGTTAACGGAAATAAAGTTACTAGTAAGTATATTGGTCATAAGTTTAGTGTATTATTTAAAAAAATCTTTTCTTGTAATGACGGAACTATTGATTTTAATAGAATGAATTATAGTGAACAAACTGTGATTATTAAAATGGTATTGGAAAAGATGTTTCCTGAGTTAAATGTGGCAAATGCCGCTATTGGTGATGAATATGATGAGCAATATACAGTAATTCAAAATAGAATTCAAGTTTATGCTGTAAAAAATAAAACTTCTGATGAATATGCTTTTATTTTTCATATTGTTGGTGATGAGTCGCGTAATGATTTATATGATGATGCTTTTGATGATTGTTATTATTTTTATAATCCTAAAGAGAATATATTTAAAGTTACTAATATATTAAATATTGGAAATGATTACACTATCATAAGTAATAGACTTAAGACAAGAATTGAAGATATGGAAAATATTGAACATGAAGAGAAAAAATGGGGAAAATAGATTTTACGAGGTATATAAAAACCTCGTTTTGTTTTGGATTTTAAAACGAGGTTTAAGATAGTATTTTATCTTTTTGAATAAACAATTGTTTTTTCAGTATATTGAGATTCTGATTGAGAATATTTGAATTTTGATGTTTCTATAGAAGTTATTAAAGCAATAAATTGATCTCTTAGTGTTTTATCTTCAATTTTATTTTTATCTATTTTTATAAGTTTTAATTGTTTATTGTCAGTTTTTTTATTTTGACTTTGTAGAGAGATGATTAATTCTATAGTATTATTGATTTTTTCAATTGTTGGAATTCCTTGTTTATTTTTGGCTACTTTGTAGTATTTAATACTTATGTCATCTATATCTTCATCATAAGTCTCTATTGTAAATACAAATGATTGGTAATCTGATGTTACAAATATTTCGATGTTTTTAAGTTCTAATAATTCTTCGTATGTCATAGTAAAGTCCCCTTACAAGGTCAAATTATATAAAATGATGTGTTGATTGTCAAATTGTTCTAGTTATTAAGATTAATTAAAAATTAGCACTTCTGTGTTGACAGTGCTAAAATGTAGTGCTATGCTTAAATTGTATTAATAAAAAAGAAGGAAAGATGATATAAATGAAGAAAAAACAATTTAAAACAGAATCAAAGAAAATATTGGATTTAATGATTAATTCAGTGTATTCAAACCGAGACATATTTTTGAGAGAATTAGTATCTAATGCAAGTGATGCAATTGATAAACTTTACTATAAGTCTCTTACTGATGATAAGGTTGAAGTAGATAAAGATGAGTTCTGTATAAGAATAGACGTTGATAAATTAGATAGAGTTATTACTATTACTGATAATGGTATTGGTATGACAGAAGAAGAATTAGATGAAAACTTAGGTATTATTGCTAAGAGCGGTTCTTCTTTGTTTAAAGAAATGAATGAAAAACAAAAAGATGTTAATATAATAGGACAATTTGGTGTTGGTTTTTATTCAGCATTCATGGTAGCTAAAGAAATTAAAGTATTAAGTAAAGCTTATGGTAGTGAAGGTGCTTATCTTTGGGTAAGTGATGGTGCTGATGGATATGAAATTACTAAAGCTGAAAAAGATAGTGTAGGTACTGAAATTACTTTAGTACTTAAAGATAATACTGAGACTGAAAATTATGATGAGTATTTAGAAGAAAGAAGAATAGAAGGAATAATTAAGAAGTATTCTGATTATGTTAAGTATCCTATTATAATGAAAAAAGAAGAAGAAAAATTAAAAGAAGATTCTGAGGATGAAAACGATACTGAAGTAGTAGTTGAAGATAAAACACTTAATAGTATGATTCCTATTTGGAAGAAGAGTGAAGATGAGGTTACTCAAGAAGAATATAATTCATTCTATTCAGATAAGTTTTATGATTTTGAAGCACCTGCTAAGACTATTCATAGTAGTGTAGAAGGTCAGGTATCTTATAGTTCTTTATTATTTATTCCATCACATGCTCCATATGATTATTATACTAAGGAGTATGAAAAAGGATTACAACTATATTCTAATGGGGTTCTGATAATGGATAAATGTGCAGATTTATTACCAGATTATTTCAGTTTTGTAAAAGGTTTGGTAGACAGTGAAGATATATCTCTTAACTTATCTAGAGAGTTATTACAACAAGATAGACAACTTAAGTTAATAGCTAAGAGTTTAGAAAAGAAAATTAAAACTACTTTAGAAAATATGTTAGAAGAAGATAGAGTTAATTATGAAAAGTTCTTTGAAGCATTTGGAATGCAATTAAAATATGGAATTTATAGTTCTTATGGAATGAATAATGATGCATTAAAAGATTTATTATTATTCTACAGTAGTAAAGAAAAGAAACGTGTTACTTTAAAAGAATATGTTGCTAATATGAAAGATGGTCAAGATAAGATATATTATGCTTCAGGAGAAAGTTTGGATAAGATTGATTTATTACCTAATGTAGAGAAATTTAAAGATAATGATTATGAAGTATTATACTTAGTTGATTATGTTGATGAATTTACTATTCAAGCTTTAATGGATTATGAAGGTAAGAAGTTTGCAAATGTAGCTTCTGAAAATGTTTCTTTAGATACTCCAGAAGAGAAGGAAGCTTTAGAGAAAGCTAATGAAGAAGCTAAGGATATGTTTGCTGTTATGAAAGAAGCGTTGCCTGAAGTTAAGAATATTAAATATACTAATAAATTAAAGAATCATCCAGTATGTTTAAGTACTGAGGGTAATATATCTCTAGAGATGGAAAAAATTATGAATTCAATGCCAACTGGTGAAGAAGTAAAAGCTGATATAGTATTAGAAATAAATGAAAAACATCCAATAGCAGATAAGCTAAAAGATTTATATGATAATGATAAAGATAGATTAGCTGATTATACAAAGATTTTATATAATCAAGCTAGGTTGATAGAAGGATTAACTATTGAAAATCCTACTGAGTTGACAAATTTAATTTGTGATTTAATGAGTAAATAAGGTAATAGGTTAGCTATTATCTTTTTTTCTGGTATAATATAGAAAATTTAGGGAGTGTTGTTAGTGGAAGCTTTGAAAATAGATAAAGATTTAGAATGGTTAAGAAGAGTTAGTAAAGTAGTGGATATTAAGAATGATAATTTGGTTGAAGATATAAAAGTATTAGAAGAGTATTGTTTAACGCATGGAGTTTTTGCTATGGCAGCTATTCAACTTGGTATAGATAAAAGAATTATATATTTAAAGAATACTAGATTAGATAAAGTAGAAGATGATAATTGGAATGAAGGTACAGTACTAGTTAATCCTGTTATAAAAAGAAGAGAAGGGATAACACAATATTGGGAAGCTTGTGCTAGTTGTTTAGATAACACTGCTTTGGTATTAAGGCCATATAAGATATTAATACACTATGTTGATTTACTTGGTAAGAAACATCAGAAGACATTTAAAGGTTTTCCAGCGACAGTTTTCTCTCATGAATACGATCATTTAGATGGTATTTTACATATGGATAAGGCGATTGAATTAAAGATTATGACTAAAGAAGAGAGAAAAGAATTTAGAAAGACTCATGGATATGAGATTTTAAGTAAATGTGGAGATTTTATAAAATTGGAGATGGAATATGACAAAAGAAGTAAAAACTAATGCAATGCGTATATTGGAGTCTTGTGGGATTGAATATGAAGAGTTTAATTTAAATATTAAGGAAGCATTTGATGGTGTTACTTGTGCTAATATGTTAGGAGTTGATTTGGAGAGAACTTTTAAAACTTTAGTAACTATTGGTAAAAGTGGAGAACATTATGTATTTGTTTTACCTGTAGCTGCTAAATTGGATTTAAAGAAAGCGGCTGTTGTGGTAGGAGAAAAGAATGTAGAAATGATACCTATGAAAGATTTACTTAAAGTAGCAGGATATGTTCATGGAGGATGTAGTCCAATAGGGATGAAGAAGGTGTTTACTACTATAATAGATGAAACGGCAATTTTATTTGACAAAATAATTTTTAGCGGTGGAAAGATAGGGTATTTTATCGAAGTTAATCCATTGGATGTAGAAAAAGTAATACCTGTTAAATTTGTAGATATAATGGAGGATTAAATGAAAGTATTAACATTAAAACAACCTTGGGCGAGTTTAGTAGCAAATGGATATAAAGTATATGAATTTCGCAGTTGGAAAACTAAATATCGTGGAGAAATATTAATTCATGCTGGATGTGGCGTAGATAAAGAATGGTTAGATAAAGTAAAAGATTATGGAATAGAATTTCCTAAAAAGAAGATATTATGTAAAGTAGTACTTGAAGATTGTATAGAAATAGATGATGAATTTAATAGAATGATTAAGACTTTGGATTCAAACGTATATAGTCATAAGGACAGAACTGGTTATGCTTGGAAATTGGGAAGTGTAACTAAATTAGATGTAGATGAAGAAATAAACGGACAACTTGGCTTATGGAATTATGATGTGGATAAATAGATAGTTATAAACAACTTTTATATAGTATTTTAATAAAAATGTATTATAATACCTTTAATATAAGAAAAGGGGTTAGCTATGAGTAAAATAATAAAACAGAAAGAACGTGGTTCTTTAATAATAGTAAGTGGACCATCTGGTAGCGGTAAAGGGACTGTTATACAAGAGTTTTTGAAAAGCAATAAAGATGCTTGGTTAAGCATTTCTTGTACTTCAAGAGAGCCTAGACCTGGAGATATACCTAATGAATCATATTATTTTCTTACTAGGGATGAATTCGAAGCAAAAATTGAAAATAATGAATTTTTAGAATATGCAGAGTACAATGGTAATTATTATGGAACACCAAAGGAACATATAGAAGAAAAACTTATTAAAGGTATTGATGTTATATTAGAAATTGAAGTACAAGGAGCTTTAAAAGTAAAAGAATTAGTTCCGGAGGCTATTTGTATTTTTATAATGCCACCAAGTATGAAAGAATTAAAGAAAAGATTGATTGGCCGTGGGACTGAATCTAAAGAAAAAGTATTAGGTAGATTTAAAACAGCCTATCAAGAAATAAATAATGTAACGAGATATAATTATGTAGTTACAAATGATGAAGTAGAGAAAGCTGCTAATAAAATTGCTGCTATATTATTGTCTGAGAAATGTCGAGTAGATAGAATAGAAGAAGTTTATTTAAATAACGAAGAAGAGGAAATTCACGAACTATTAATGGATGAAATATTTATTAATGAAGATATTAAGATTTAAGAAAGAGTACTAAATACTCTTTTTTTTAAGAGATAGTTTGTGGTATTATATAGATAATAGGATAAATAGGAGATGGCTTTATGAGTGATAAGAGTAATAAAGTTAGTGTATTTTATGGTCGAGCCAGAAGAATTGAACTATATGAAAAAATTGCTTATATAGTTGCTGTTTTGATAGCTGTTATTATTATTGTTGTTTTGGTAAGTGGGCAGTCTACTGATGATGATAGAAATGTTAATTTTTCTTATTTAAGAGATTACTTGCAAGGTAGGGGGTATTCTTGTGAATTGTTACATCAAGTTAATGGTGGATGTACTAAAAGAACAGATAATACATTGTATAATTTTGTTAGATATGAAGATGGCTTTATGTATACTGTGAAAACGGATAGTTATTTATTGCAGATAGTTCATTCTTTAGAAAAATCTAATTCTATAGTTTTTTCAACTACTTCAGAGGCTTTTTTTGGTTATAGAAATAAAAAATATTATTGTGATTTTGAAAAGAATGTTTTAGGTACTCTTGGAGAATGTAAGACAAAAGATGGAGATGTTTTAAGTTTGAATTCATATAAGGGAGTTATTGAACAAGCTCAATATGATGTAGAAAAAATGATAGATGTTTCTGGTTATTATAAAAAATCTTTGATTGAAAATTATACTTGGTCAAAAAAATAGTAGTCAATGTTGAACTACTATTTTTCTTTTTTTCTTTTTTTCTTTTCTTTTACATCTTTTATAACAACGTCATTTTTCTTCTTTCTTTTTTCTTCTTTAGGCTCTTCTTCGGGTACTATTAATGTTGTTGTTCCTGGTTCATCTGGTTTTATATTGTCTTTACTATATATGATATAACCTATTATTTCAACAGTTGCATAAATCATCATTATAAGGCCAACTGATGTTAAAATGACGTCTCCAACTACGATGGTATATATTCCTATAATAATAAGTAATATTGCAACGATTAAAAGCTCATAGAATTTGATATATTTTTTATTCATTGATAATACATTAATCAATCTTGTTATACCAGTGAGTAATATCCAAGCTCCTATTATTAGACGAATTGCTTTTTCAACAATGTTGGAACAGAATATGAAGATAAATGCTATGGTAAGTGTAGTTAATCCGAATATTAAGTTTCCTGTATTTCCTTGTTTTTTTCTACTTTGAATAATATATATAGTTAGAGTTATTATACTTATTATAGCAAATATTATTCCAATTATTTTAGATGCTGTGTTAATAACTTTATCAGCACTTGTAAACAGAACAGCTCCTAGTATAAAAAATAAAATTGAACTAATTAGTGATGATTGAGAAGAGTATGATTTAATTTTTATTTGCATTTTTTTACCTCTTTTCTTTATAATTTATTATACAACATTATAAATGTTTTTATCAATAAATTATATTTTATGTGCTATAATGAAATTAATAATAGGGAGGGTGTATTATGCTAGATTTTGATACTGCTTTAGATTTAATGAATAAATATGGGTATACTTCAATATCGGTACATCCTTTTATATATCAAAATGGTGATACTATAGGAGTTTGTTATACTTATAATGATGAAGAATATGGTTTACTTGAGAGAATAGCTATATTTAATAGTCCTACGGAATTTGAAGAATTTTTAAAAGAGTATAATTGGGTTCAAACTAATGGTAAGTTAAATCATGTAAGAATGATTTTAGATAACTATGAATCAATAAATCCTAAAGTAATGTTTCTACGTAATGAGAAAATTATGGTAGAAGGTGAAATGTTTGATATTGAGGCTTATGATGCTAAGGAAAATATGAGAGGTAGTATGGATCCGGCATCTAAGGTTGTGTATGAATGTGGAGATTTACTATTAGTTTATAATGAAATAAAAAATAGGCAGTTACAATACTTAAAAAATTTAATTGCTTTAAAAAATTCTTTAAGGAAAAAGTATTATGATTTGCAATTAGAAGTTGATAAATATAATAAAGTGAAAGTTGATAGAGATTTAAAATTATTACCAGATTATGCAGATTGTGGTATTGATGAAACTTTAGAAATTGCATTAAAGGATAAATATAATATTTATGTTGTTAATAAGCCAAGTTATGAAGAAGCTGTTGAATTTTTGAAAGAAATATGGGATTTGTGTTTAAATCTTGAATTAAATACAAAATATTATGAAGCTCAAAAGGTTGAAACTGATATAAGAAATGAAATCAAAGTTGTTGATCAGAAACTTACATTAATGAGAAATTATAATGATGAATTAAAACCTTTATTTGGAGTTGACTTGATTGGTAAGTTTAGAAAAATTAATAGAGATTGTGGTGCAGTTAGTTCACAAATTTCGATAGAATATATTAATGATCAAATGGCCAGTGTTAATAGGAAGTATTCTTACTTTGATAAGTTGGATGTATTATATACTTCTGATTACTTGAGGGAAGCTATTCAAAATAGTAATTATGCTGACTTAGCAATAAAATATGCTAAAGGTGCTAGTTATGAAGTGGTTAGTAAGTATAGAACGCCGCTTAATGATGTTGTTGCTGATTTATCTATTCAATATAGAGATAAGTTGGATATTGCTGAACAATCTATCCTAGTTTTATATAATAATCCAAAATATAGATTGTTGTGTAATTCTATTTTAAATATAGCTGATTTTGAGGATTTACCTATTAATAAAGTAACTAAAAAATTAAGTGGTATTAAAGGATTTTCAAAATTAAAATCTGAATGTTACGATAGTGTAAAAAGAAGAATTGATGATCCAGTTAATCAAAGAATTAAGGCTTCTTTATTTTCTAATTTTGATTTTACTTCTTTTGAAACTTTTATTGGTTCTTTAGTAAATTTATTAAAAAAATTAAAAAATGTAAACGAGAAGATGACTCTTAATGGCGATATTAATATGTATGTTGGAATTAAAAAGGTTGATGAATTAGGTAAGAAATTGTTCTTAAATATTACTAATGATATCAATTCTTTGATTGAATCAGCTAGAAAAGATAATGGAATGGTTGGTATTACTTTGTTAAAGCAGGGAATGCCTGTACTTTATTCTCCTTATTATTTTGATTTAGGTGAAATATATGGTAAGAATGTTTCGTCTGAGATGTATATTAAGGAAATGATTAATTTTGATTTATTAATTGATGTTTCTGATGTAATTATTAATATCGATCCTAATAAAGTAAATGTTACTAGGTATTATACTGAACCTAATATAGTAGAAAATCTTTCTATTGTTGATGATATTAAAATGAGTTATAAAACTACTTTTTGTAAGTATGCTTTAACAAGTAATTTGAGTACAGTAGTTACTTCAAATCAGTCTCAAATTGTTTCTAGTAATGTTAGTCCTGTAGTTAATTCTACAGTTTCGTCTGATATTGTTTCTGTACCTTCTGAAAATGTGCTTGATAAAGGAGGAGTCAATGTTGAGCAATCTTTAAAGAATGAAACTGTGAATAATAATGCTGTTCCTGTTATAAATAATAAAGTTCAACAAGTTGTTGGAAAAAGTGAAAATAATGGAAATGCAAATGTTTTGCAACAAGTAGTTAAGAATGATGGTGTTTCAAAAGCAGAAAATATTAATAAACCTGTTTCGATTGAAAATAAAATTACTTCTACTAATAATTTATCTGCCGTCAATATGGTAGTAGATAAAAAGGATGATGTGACTTTAATTAAGCAAAATAACAATGGTCAAGTTGAAGCAAAGCCGATTCCAGATAGTGGGGATAGTAATCAAAGTAGTAACAAATTAGTTAATTCAAATAATTTGGATAATCAAACATCTGTACATAAAGTTGATAATACAGTGACTAAAGCCCTTGCAAATACTAATACCCAAGTTAGTAAAGGTGATAATGATAAGAGTCCTAGTATAGAGCATAATTCTAAAGCTTTGACGAGTGCTTCAGAAAATATTAGTTCTGATAAATTGGAAAATAAAGTTAATATAAATATTGAAGAAAAGTCTAATGTTTCCAATAAAGATAATTTAACTAAAGATAATAGTGTTAGTAATGTTATTGAAACTAAGAAAGAATTAAATGATAATAATGGAGGAAATTAAAAATGGTAAAGAATTTTATAGTAAATTTAAAGAAATATGTAGATTATTTAATGAAAGTAAATTTTAAAGAATTATTTGTAAATGTTGTAATATTGTTCTGTATTTTAGTGTTGGCAGCATTTGTTTATGTTCCAGTAGGATTGGTACAAGAATTAGTTAGAAGTTTTATTGTGATTTTCATTTCATTTACTGAAGTGTCAGTAAAATTATTTAATTGGTCATTTAATTTAATAAGTTTGGTATTAGCTGTTCTAGCTTTCATTTATCTGTTTAATAAACGTTTTAGTGATATTGAATTTTTTAAAAAACAAGTTCAAGGAAAAAATGAAAAGCTAAAAATTGTTGTTGATAGTGAAAAAGGTGAAGAATTAGAGTTACCAAAATCAAAAGATGATAAATAGATGGTATTAAATCATCTTTTTTTAATTAAAACTTGTCAACTACTTTATTTTGTGGTAAAGTTTAGTACGGATTTTATATAAGAAATGGGGAACGTTATATGGATAAAATTATTAATATAGCTGTTGTAGCACACGTTGATGCTGGTAAAAGTACTTTAGTTGATGCTTTACTAGAACAAAATGGTGTTTTTAGAGCTAATGAAGAAGTTGTTGAACGTGTTATGGATAGTGATGATATTGAAAAAGAAAGAGGTATTACAATCTATTCTAAGAACTGTGCAATAAGATATGGAGATTATAAAATTAATATAGTAGATACTCCAGGCCATGCTGATTTTTCATCTGAAGTAGAACGTATTATGAAAACTGTTGATACAGTAATTCTTTTAGTTGATGCTGCTGAGGGACCGATGCCTCAAACTAGATTTGTATTGAAAAAAGCTTTAGAGCAAAATTTAAAACCGATTTTATTTATTAATAAAATAGATAAGAAAGATGCTAGACCTCAAGAAGTTGTTGATATGACTTTCGATTTATTTATGGAATTAAATGCTTCTGATGAACAACTTGACTTTCCAATAGTTTATGGTATTGCAAGAGAAGGTATTGCTAAGTTATCTTTAGATGAAGAAAGTACTAATATTGAACCTTTATTAAAAACTGTTTTAAATCAATGTACTGCATATGAAGGTAATGAAGAAGATCCATTACAATTACAAGTTAGTTCACTTGACTATGATTCATTTATTGGAAGATTAGGTATCGGACGTGTTACTAGAGGTAAAATTAAAAATGGACAGACTGTTGCTTTATCTAGAAATGATGGTTCTGTTACTTCATTTAGAATTTCTAAATTATTTGTAGAAGAAGGAATTAAAAGAGTAGAAAAAGATGTTGCTTATTATGGCGATATTGTTACATTTGCTGGATGTGCTGATATTTCTATTGGTGATACAGTATGTGATAAAGACCATGTAGAAGCTATGGAACCAATTATTATTGAAAAACCAACTTTATCAATGGATTTCTTGGTTAATTCAAGTCCATTTGCGGGTAAAGATAAATCAAGTAAGTATTTAACTAGTAGACATATTAAAGAAAGATTAGATAAAGAGCTAGAAACTAATGTTGGATTGGAAGTAGAAGAATTACCTGGTTCTGATGGATATAAGGTATCTGGTAGAGGTGAATTACACTTATCAATTTTACTTGAAAATATGAGAAGAGAAGGTTATGAACTTAGCGTTTCTAAACCTGAAGTATTATATAAAGAAATAGATGGTAAAAAGTGTGAACCATTTGAAAAGGTTATTGTTAATTGTCCTTCTGAAT
>CAZJHG010000008.1:0-41734 GCA_964545885.1 uncultured Muribaculaceae bacterium
AAAGACTAGGCAGAGACAAGAAAAAAGTTAGTGTTTACGAAGCTTAGTTAATAAAAGACCTTTGTTAAGGTCTTTTATTTATGATATAATACATACTGAAAAAAGGAGGTTGTCTTTTATGTTTGTAGATGAAGTTATTATTAAAGTTATTGCTGGTAAAGGTGGAGATGGTTGTACTTCTTTTAGAAGAGAAAAATATATTCCACTTGGTGGACCTAATGGAGGTAATGGAGGTAAGGGTGCTGATATTATCTTTGAAGTAGAAAAAGGATTAAAAACTTTAGTAGATTTAAAATATAGAAAACAAATAAAAGGTGATAAAGGGGTTAATGGTAAAGGTTCTAATAGACATGGTGCTAAAGCAGAAGATGTAATTGTTAAAGTACCAGAAGGAACTACACTTATTGATGAAGAAACTGGTTTAGTTATTTGTGATTTAGTTAAAGAAGGAGATTCTTTTATAGTTTGTCATGGTGGAAGAGGTGGACGTGGTAATAAAGCGTTTGCTACTCAAGAAGATCCGGCTCCTAATATGAGTGAATTTGGTGAACCAGGTGAGGAAAGAATTGTTAAATGTGAGCTTAAGGTATTAGCTGATGTTGGATTAGTGGGGATGCCTTCTGTAGGTAAAAGTACTATATTATCTTTGATTAGTGGAGCCAATCCTAAAATAGGAGCTTATCATTTTACTACGTTGAGTCCTAATTTAGGAGTTGTAAAATTAAAGGATCAAAGAACATTTGTTATGGCTGACTTACCTGGTTTAATTGAAGGTGCTTCAGAAGGTGCTGGTTTAGGAGAAAAATTCTTAAAACATGCGATGCGTACTAAAGTTGTTGGTCATGTTCTTGATATGGGTTCATTTGAAGGAAGAGATCCTTTAGAAGATTATGAAATAATAAGAAAAGAAATAGAGAACTATGATGCTAAGTTAGCTCGTAAGCCAGAATTAATTATTGCTAATAAGATGGATTTACCTCTTGCCAAAGAAAATCTTGAAAGGTTTAAGAAAACATATCCTAATTTAGATGTAGTTGAAATATCTGCTATGAATAGAGAAGGTATGGAAGATATGATTCTAAAATTAGCTGATTTAGTGCAACAAGTAGAAGTTGAACCTATTTATGACGATACTAAGTACGAAAGTCATATTATTTATAAATTTAATAATGAAAAGCCTTATACTATTACTAGAGATGATAAAGGTGTTTGGATTATTAAAGGTGATGAAATAGAAAAATTATTTAAAATGACTAAATTCTATGAAGATGAGGGAGCAAGAAGATTTGCTAGAAAACTTCGTGGTATGGGAGTTGAAGAAGAGCTAGAACGTCTTGGTGCTGAAAGAGGCGATGATGTTCAAATCTTAGACTTTATGTTTACTTTTAAAGAATAGTAGAAATACTGTTCTTTTTTGTATGTTGAAAGATTTGGATTTTTAATGTATAATATATTTATATAATAGAGGGATGTATTATGAAGAAAATATTGTTTTTTTTATTAACATTTTTTATTTGTTTTCATGTTGCTTTTGCACATGTTGAAGATGTTCAATTTGTTGGTGGAACTGGTGGTTCTAAAATAATAGATTTGGATATTCAAGATAATTCTATTAATACTTCAGGTGTTATTTATGATATTGAGGCTTCACTAGTTTATGAAATTTCTTATACTAATAATAGTAATTATAAGAAGAAACTTGTTGATATAGTTTTACCTAATACGGATGCTGTTTTAAATTATAATTTTGATAATATTGATGTTGGTAAGCTTGTTGATGTTGGAGAGACTGTTACTTTTCAATATTCTATTAATTCAGGAGATTTATTAGGGCAGGATGATTTGAGTGCATTGAACGAATCTTATAATACTCAATTAGTTTTTACGTCTATTTCAGATATTCCTTTTAATCCAGATACTGGAGATATTATTTTAAGTGTTTTTGTGATATTTGTACTTTCTATTATTTGTTTTATTATTACTAAAAATAAAAAATGTTTTTATTTTATTTTCTTTGTTACTATGTCTTGTACTTTATTTATTAGATTAGATAATGTAATTGCTGATGAGGATGAGATTGTTGATGTTAATTCTAATACTAGATTTATATTTTCTAATTTAGCTCCTAGTTGCGCTAATACTAATTATGAAGGTGATTTTTGTATTGATTGGAAATCATATGGTAATAGAGATTTAGTTCACTATTTAGTAATGGAAGATACTAAAATAATGAATGATACTTATTCTATAGGTGATGTTAATTTTAATTTACAAGAACAATATGATGTATCTGAGCAACAAAATGGTGATGTTATACTTGGTATTTACAAAGCTGATATTAGTGAGGAGAGTTATTTATTTTTAGTTGGTCAAGATGGTGGAGTTGTTGTACCAAAAGATGCTTCTTATCAGTTTTCTTCTTATGATGAAGCAACTAATAATAGTTCTAATGATTTTTTCTATGTTAAATATGCTGATTTTTCTAAATTTTACTCTAATAAAACTACTAATATGGAATATATGCTTACGGGTATAGGAACATCTGCCGAAATGGAAAAGATTGATTTGTCTGGTTTTGAAACAAGTAATGTTACTAATATGAAAGGGATGTTTACAGGGTTTGGTGAATATACTACTAATTTAGAAGTTGATGTAAGTATATTTGATACTAGTAACGTTGAAGATATGTCTTATATGTTTTGGGAATTTGGAGCTAAATCTAAAAAAATTGTATTGGATTTGTCTGGTTTTGATACAAGTAAGGTAACTACTATGAGTGGAATGTTCCAATATTTTGGATTATATGCTGATAGTGTTGATTTAAAAATACAAGAGTTTGATACTAGTAACGTTGAAGATATGTCATATATGTTTGCATGTTTTCGTTATATGTCTTCAGTAGATGTTTATATTGATTATTTTAAAGATTGGGATACAAGTAAAGTTAAAACATTTAGTAATATGTTTACTCTGAGTATTTATGGTGCTTTCTATAATTTTTCTGCGGATACGATTATTGATGTGACAGGTTTGGATACCCAAAATGCTATTCGTTTTGATCATATGTTTTTTATGAACAAAAGAGTTAAGAAAATTATAGGATTGGATACATTTGATACGGGTTCGGCAGTTCAAATGGGATATATGTTTAGTGGGGTTGATGTTTCTGATTTAACCGGTATATATGATTGGGATACTTCAAATTTATTATATGCTGTTGGGATGTTTTCTGTTTTAAATATGAATGGTACTAATGAAAATCCTCTTTCAGAATTGGATTTGTCTAATTGGAATGTTGAAAAATTGGAACAAACAGGTTACATGTTTTCTTCTTCTTCTATTCTTCTGGATTTGGGTAAATGGAATTTATTGAATTTACAAGGATGTTCTTCTATGTTTGGAAATTTTGATTTAGACGAATTAAATTTAAGCAGTTTGAATTTTGGTACGTCTTCTGACTATAGCTATATGTTTGCATGTGTTTCTGAGGATACGTGTTCTTCAATAATTGACTTAAGTGGTAGTGACTGGAACGAAGAAGCTACTGTAGATGGAATGTTTAAAAATGTAAGTGGAGCAACTATATATGTCAAAAATGAGAAAGCTAAGGCATTTATAGAAAAACAAGCTCCCGATTGTACAGTATTAGTTAAAGAATAGTAGAGATACTGTTCTTTTTAATTTTTTGTAATTTTTTTTGGTTATGATATAATACGTTTCGTAAAAAGAGGGATTGCTTATGAATGCACTAATGAAAGAAGAAACTAAAAATACAAAACGTATATTTGAAATGTTAGGAATTAAATATATTGATTATAAAGATAAAAGGATTATTAATTATGTATCAAGTATGTTAGATACTATTAATATAAGAACTGGCGTATATACTGGAACTATTGATTATAATAGTGCAGTGGCTGGTAGTTTAGATAATTTAAAAGTTTTAGGTATGGCTCCTTATATTAAAGTATCTAGTTTTATTAGTACTATTCCTTTTTATATGGTAAATCCAAATAGTAATGGTTATGCTTGTCATGTTACTTATACTTTGGATGATGAAACGCTTGAAGTTGATAAAAATAGTGGGACAATTGCTTGTTATAAAGTACCACAAAGACCTGATATATTGGCACCGTTACATATAGGTCACGAACATATTCATGCTTTAAAAGAAACTAATTATGATGAATATATTGATGGTCAGATATTGGGTGATGTTATACCTATATTTTATGAATTATTAGTTAGTGATAAGTTTCTAGAAACAAAAAAGATGATTATGCTATTTAGATTATCTTCACTTAAAGAGGATAAGAAACATTATGATAATGCGATTAGTCAAATGAGTAAGAAAGATTTAAAGGATTTATATAAAGTGATTGCTACAAGAAGTGGACAATATTTAAATAGTTTTTATTATTCTTTATTACTTTATAATTTGTATAAAAGTGAACCTAAAAAAGTATTAGAAATGGTTAATAAAGTTTTAAATCATGAAATGACTACTAGAGAAATATTAGAAGAGTTAGGTATTTTATATAGTGATAAGAAACAGGTATTTGAAGAAGAATTAGATGTAATAAGAAAAGTTTTAAAGTAAGTATAAAATGAGTGTTTTATACTTTTTCTTTTGATATAATAAACGACAGGTGATTTTATGGAAGAGGAGTTAGAATTAAAATTACTTTCTGATGAGGAATTAGAAAATTCTTTTATAGGTGATGCTTTTTCAATGTATATGAAAGAAGTTACTAGTTATACTCCTTTATCTATTGAAGAAAATAAAGAGTTGGCTAGGGCTTATAAAAAAGGGGACTTAACTGCTAGAGATAAAATGATAAAAGGTAATTTACGTTTAGTGGTTAATGTTGCATTTAAGTATCGAAACAAAATAAGTCATTTACAAATTATTGATGTTATTCAGGATGGTAATTTAGGTTTAATGAAAGCTATTGAAGAGTATGATCCTGAAGTTGGGGCTTTTTCGACATATGCGATATGGTGGATCAAACAAGCTATTACTAGAAGTATTTATAATAAAGAATCAGAGATTAGAAAACCGGTTCATCTTCATAGTTTAATATCTAAGTATTATAAATTATTAGAAGAAAATAAGGGGAAGAATTTTTCTAAAGACGAATTATGCGATTTACTTGAAGTATCAAAAGAAACTTTGAATAATATGTTGCACTCTTTGAATGTTAATACATTTAGTATGAATCAAACTGTAGGTGATGAAGATACTGAGCTGGAGTCATTTATTGCGAGTCCTAGTGATTCGTATGATGAAGTTGAAAATAATATGGTTACTCAGAATTTATTTTTAGTAATGAAAGAATATCTAAATGATTTAGAATATTTTATTTTATATTATAGAATATTAGATAGTCCAGCTAAGACATTAGAACAACTTGGAGAGATGCTTGGGGTAACACGAGAAAGAATTAGACAGTTAGAAATTAAAACACTAAAAAAAGTAAAGCTGTTGATGGAAAATGAACAGAGAATGGTGGTTATTACTAATAAAATAAATCAGCGTGAGGGCAGGCTTGTTAACTTATTTAGTACTGAACCTATTCTGCCAGATAAAATAATTAAATATCTTTATATAAAAGAGTATCTTACATTAAATGAGAAAAGATTGTTACATCAATTATATTTTGGTAAGTACAATTATTCAAAGAAACAAATTGCGTCTCAATTAAAGATTTCAGTAGATGAATGTGATTTAGTTTATCAGGAATTAATGAAGAAGATAGAAGAAAAATTTGCTGATAAAGAAAAGTTTCAAAGATATTGTGAGAGTGTTAAAAAGAATTATGGAACAAAGATATTTAGTGTTGATTTAAATAGTGATTTAAAAATAATAGATTATGATGAATTGCATAATAGATATTTTGATTTAACATATGAAGAAATAATTAGTAAGTTTAATGAAACTGGATATGAACTTTCTAATGATGAACAAAATTTAATAAAGAGATTTTACTTGATACCAAACAGAAATCATAAATTATGTGAGGATATACTATTATCTGATATTAACTTAACTGTATTTGGCTATAAAGAGAAAGATACTATAGTACCTAAACAAAAATTATATGATGTATATTTAGAAAATATAAATGATTTTAATGATGAACAGAGACTATTCTTGGAATGTTATTTTTTTAATAAAAGAGATAAAAATGAATTTAAGACAAAGTATAAAGAGAGTTCTTTAAGATATAGATATTATTATTTAATAGATAGATTAGAAAGAACTTATTATAATATATATAGATATTTAGATAATAACTTTGGAAAGAATGAGTACTTAGATTTTAAAAGGAAATATCCTGGTAAGTTGAGTGAATTTAGAGTAGAATTATTAGATCAAGTTTATGGAGTTAATGGCGAAATTGTAAGTCTTTCTTCATTAGCGGATAAATATGAAATGGAATATATAAAAATGCATGATTTAGTTAGTGATGCAAGAGAAGCAGCAATAGCTATATATTCAGGAAGAAATTATAAATTAGATATAGATAAGGATAGATATATACCTTATGTAAAAGATTTTGTTTATGATTTTGTTCCGGAAACTAGAGAGGTTTTATCTTACTTTTTAATTGATGATATGGATTATGGTGAGATTGCTGAAGAGATGGGACTTACTAGGTATAGAGTATCTAATATTGTTACTGATGGAATTAGAAAGATAGATAATTATAGATTTGGAATAAGTGAAGTATTTAGAATATCTAGAGATGAGTTAGAAAAGTTTTTCCAATTTTATAATGATGCTTTTTCTGATGAAGAGAAAGATGTTATAAGAATGAAACATTTATATTATATAGATAATTCTATTATAGCTTTAGAATTAGGTATTGGTAATGAACAAGTAAATAGGTATGTACGTCATTTTAATGTATTATATTATAGTTATTGTATAAAAGATGTTTCGATGACTACGGAAGATATAGTTACTGAGATAAATAGACATATTAGTGATAGTGTATTAAATGAAAGAGAAAAAGAAATAGCTAGTTTATTTTATGGTATAGAAAATAAATATAATACTAGTGGTAGGAGATATACTTCAGATGAAATTAAAGAGATGCTACATATAAGTAAGAATGTTTATTATAGTTTGTTTCAAAGTATTAGTAGGAATATTAAAGGAAGAAAGATTGGAATTAATAGACCGGCTTATTTATATATAGAAAGAGATGAATTAGATAAATTACTTTTAGATAGTCATTTGCCTATATCTGATAAAGAAAGAGATATAATATGTTATTTGTTTGAACTTAAAGGATATCCTTATAAGACGATAAATGAATTACCGTTAATATTTGGGGATACTAGAGCTAGCTTAAGTAGAAGATATCAAAGATCAATAGTAAGTATTTATAAATATTTAAATAATGAATTAGAAGGTAGTTTAAATTATGAAATAGATATACTTCCTAATATGAAATATTTTAGTTTAAGTGATCGAAATATAATAGATAAATATTATAATCAAGGAATTAGTGTAGAAGATTTAGCTAAAGAATATCAAGCTAGTTTTGATACAATGCTTAATATAGTTAGAAGAATTAAAACTAATATATTTGATATATTAAATAATCCTAAAGCTAAGAAGTTTGATTTTGATTATTATTTAAAAGTTAGATATGAAGATGATTTACCGTTTTATGGTGAACTTGATAAAACTATTCAGATATTTGATTTATTTTATGGAATGAATGATGGTTTGAGATTAGGTATTCCAGAAATAATTAAAAAGTTAAACTTAGATTTTAATGAAACTTCAGCTAATAAAGCAGCTAATAATTTAATGCTTAGTGTTTGTAAACATAAAGATGGTATTAGAAAAGGTCATACTTTTAGTTATGAAGAAATAAAGGAATATTATGAATTACATTGTGATGAGATGAATTATTATCATAAACAGTTTTATTTAAGATATTTTGAAAGATATAATAATCCAAAAAGACTTACTGGTATTATACCGGGTGTAAGTTATACTATTATGAATGATTTATTAAGAAATAGTAGAGATGATTATATTACTTTAGAAAGTCTTGATAGAAAAAAAGTAATTGGTTTGATTAAGAAATATAGAAATCTAAGTAATAGTACTAAGAGAGAACTTATGTATATGTTCGATATATCAGAAAGAGAATTTATGAGTGGTAAAGAGATTAATCATGTATATAGATTGCTTTATAGTTTAGATAAGTTGTTACTTGAAGATAAACGTGTATTAAAAAAAGACTAGTAGAATAGTCTTTTTGTATGATAAAATACTTTAGGAGGGTAGATAATATGAAGTATGATGTAATAATAATAGGAGCTGGGCCTGCTGGGTTATTTAGTGCTTATGAATTAATTAGTAAAAATAAAGATTTAAAAATAGCTATGCTAGATAAAGGATTTAGAGTTAAGAATAGAGTATGTCCAATGAATAAGAAAGGAATACCTTGTCAAAATTGTAATCCTTGTGCAATTCTTGCAGGATATGGTGGAGCTGGTACATTTAGTGATGGTAAACTTAATTTTATACCAAGATTAGGTAAAAGTGATTTAACTAAGTATATGCCTGAGAGTGTTGCTAATAAGTTAATTGATGAAACTGAAGAAATATTTAATAGATTTAATATGGATGCTGAAGTATATCCTAGTAATATGGATGAAGCTAATGAAATAAAGAAAAAAGTTGCTATAGCTGGGGCTAAATTATTAGTTATTAAACAAAAACATTTAGGTAGTGATCATTTACCTGAATATATTGATGGTATATGTGATTACTTAGTAGAAAATGGTGTTGATTTAATTGATAGAGCAGATGTAACTGATATAAAAACTATTAATGAAAATGAACATGAAGTAACATATGTAACAGGAAAGAAAGAGATTGTTTTAACTGGGAAGAATGTAATAGTAGCTCCTGGTAGAACTGGTGCTAAATGGATACAAGAGTTAGCTGATAAATATTCAATACCTTATTTATCTCAAAGTATAGAGATTGGTGTTAGAGTAGAAGTAAGAAAAGAAATAATGCAAGAAATTACTGATGTAATATACGATCCTACAATATTTATAAAGACTAATACTTATGGAGATGAAATCAGAACATTCTGTACTAATCCTGGTGGATTTGTTGCTAAAGAAAACTATTATGGATTTATTTGTGTAAATGGTCATGCTTTGAAAGAAATTAAATCTAATAATACTAACTTTGCATTTATTTCTAAAGTAAATTTAACTGAACCAGTTACTAATACAAGACTTTATGGAGAATCTATTGCTAGAATTGCTAATGTATTAGGAGATGGAAAACCTATTATTCAATCTTTAAAAGACTTAAAGAATGGTAGAAGAAGTGAATGGCATAGAATTAATAAGGGATTTATTGAACCAACACTTAAAGATTGTGTGGCTGGAGATTTAGCTTTAGTTTTACCTCATAGAATTATATCTAATATATTAGAAGGATTAGAAACTTTAGATAAAATAATTCCTGGTGTAGCTAATGATGATACATTATTATACGGACCTGAAATTAAATTCTTTAGTAATGAGATAGAAACAGATAATAATTTTAAATTAGAAAATGATAATATTTACTTTGTAGGTGATGGAGCTGGTAAAGCAGGTAATATAGTTACAGCTGCTGCTACTGGTTTAGTTGCTGCAAGAGATATTCTAAATAGAAAATAGACTTATAGCTAATGAGTCTTTTTTTCTTGGATTAGTATTGTTTCTTTTAATATATGTGATAGTACTAAAGTATTTGGATATTCTTTCGCTAAAATTGAATTAATTATATTTTTTTATTATAATAGTTGAACGAATTAGGGGGATTTATATGGCTAAGTGTGCGAATAAGGGAGTATCTTCTATTTTGTCTATTTCTGAATATATGAATAGATTAAATGAATGTTATGATAATATGGTGAAAGCTGATAGTTATTATTCTTTAGTAAAGGAACTTGATACTATATATTTAGTGATGAAAAGTGCAGCGAAAGTATGTAAAGATAAAAGTTTTTATGAAGAATTAATTGATAAAGTTTTAGACTGCGAAAAAATATGTGAAAATACTTTTATAGTTGAAAGTAATCCAGAATTTAATTTAATTGATGAAAGATTTAGTAATAAAAGTATTTTTGAGATAAAAAAAGAAGACTTAGTAGATTACTTAGTATGGTTTACTAGAGTTAGATTATATGAATTTCATCAAGATAAAGAACTAAGTGAAATAATAGATTTTAATAAACTACATTTAACTAATGATTGTAAAATGTCTTGTGATATGATGAAGTTACTTTGTAATTCGTTAAAAATTCCATGTGAAATAATTAAGTTATCTCCTGCTTTTACTGATGAATATCAATTATATAATGGGAATGGCTTTCATTATTTTTGTTTTATAAATATAGATAATGTTAGGTATTTGGTTGATCCGACATATAGACAATTTTTTACATTAGATTCTAATTTAATAAATAGACTAGGTGTATTAGGACTTAATGGATGTAATTCAGGGGTTTATATGATGATGAATGATTCTAGAAAAAAGACAGCTTTAGGAATATTAAAAAATGGTTATGTTGTTGCGAATGATGAAAATTTAAAAAACTATTTAGATGGTTTTACTTTATCTTATAGAAATGGTCTTTATTATGAATGGGTTGGTAGTGCTTATTATGATGTATCTTATACAATAGATGATTATTTTAAATTTATAGAGGGAGAAAAAACATTGTTTGATTATGAACCGATAGAGTTTTTAGGTGAGCAGTCTAAACCTTTAATTAATGCAAAATTTAGATTTAAGAATTAGTAAAAATTTGTTATTCTATTAATAGATAATAATATGGAGTTGATTTTTATGGTTGGAAAGGTAATAGAAATTTTTATACCTAATGATGATTTAGATATGATAGGTTTTAAAGTTCAATTAGATGATGAAATAATTGAAATAATACAAAAACAAGATCAAGATAATAGTAATATTTATCGAGAAGATGATGTAATTATTACTTATAATAATGATTTTATTGAAATAAAAAAGGTGAATGATGATGAATAATGTGTTAGGACTTTATAATCATAATTTAGTTTCTTATCAAAGAGTGAATAAGGCTTATAGTGCAGGAGAAAAAGTAGTTGGTATTTTGCATGCTACAGGGACGGGTAAGACATTAAATGCTTTACAATTAGCACTAGATAATAAAGATAAAAAAATTATTTATTTAACTCCATATAATAGTATTATTGAGCATATTAAAGAGGTTATTAGAGAATTTCCTGAACTTGATATTGATAGAGATTTTGGACATGTTAAATTTTTAACATACAACTCACTTGTTAATATGAGTAAAGAAGAGTTGGAAGCACTTGATATGGATATGCTGATTTTAGATGAATTTCATCATATTGGGGCACCTGTCTGGTGGAATAGAATAGAAACAATTTTAAAAAGTCATTTTGATTTATTAGTTTTTGGAATGAGTGCTTATTCGATAAGAGATAGAGGTACAGCTTATGAAAGAGATCTTGCAGAAGATGGAGGCAATGAATTATTTTCAGATAAAATTGTTAGTACATATGACTTAATTGATGCAATGATTGATGGGGTGCTACCTGTTCCTCTTTATAAAGGAGCTCATATTCATCTTGAAAATATGGTAGAAAAAGTGGAGAGAATGGCAGCTTCTAAAATAAATAGTAGTATTGAATTTGAAGATGTTTTAAAAAACATTCATGATGTAAAAATGAAAATATCTACTAAAGATAGTGTTAACGATTTATTAATTAAGAACATAAAAAAAGATGGTAAGTATATTTATTTTTGTCCTGTGGTAACAAAAGAAGGAATTAATGATGTATATACTATTATGAATAAAACAAAAGACTTCTTTATTAGAGAGGGCTATAAAGAAGAAGATTTATGTTTTTATGTTTCATCAAGTTATGACGATGATAGTGGTAAGGAAAGCCGAAAATGTTTTTACAATGATTGTGATTTAAATGGTAATTCTGTTAGTAATAAGTTACAAATTATGTTTGCAGTAAATCAGTATAACGAAGGTGTACATGCTCCTAATGTAGATGGTGTTATTTTAGGAAGAGAAACTAAATCTGATATTGTGTTTTTTGAACAAATTGGAAGAGCATTATCTGTAAAAGGTGATACATATAAAAAGATAATTGAATATCAACAATATTCAATTAATGAAATAAAAAAAATGTGTATAGAGAGAAATATTACTATAAATAGTGATATGACTAAAGACGATATGATAGAGAGATTAGTTGCTCCTGTTATTATAGATTTAGTTGGTAATTATAGTTTTATAAAAGATTTGGTTACTGAATTAAAACATCGTATTAAGTTGTATAAAGAAATAAATAATAATATGCCTAGAAATATAGATATAACTGATAATTCTTTTGATGTTCAATTTTATGAACAAGATTTATTTGATACTTTGTTATTTATTAAAGAAAGATTTAGCCCTAGAAGTTGGGAAGATTCTTATAATTTAGCTGTTATTTATTATAATACATATACTGATTTAAATATTAATAGAAATTTTAAGACAGACGATGGTATAAATTATGATGAATATGGATTTGCTTTAGGTGAATGGCTTGTTACTCAAAGAAAAACTTATAGTAAAGGAGAGTTATCGCAAGATAAAATTGAAAAATTAAATAAAATTGGGATGATTTGGTCATTTAAAAAGTCTTTTATGGAATCCTATAGATTAGCTAAAAACTATTATCAGGTAAATGGAAATTTAAATATACCTTTTGATTATAGGACTGATGATGGATATGGTTTAGGGGCTTGGTTAGTTAATCAAAGAAGAAAAAAGAAACTAGGTTTACTAAAAGAAGATGATATTAAATTACTTGAAGATATTGGTATAAAATGGACTGTTCAGAAAACTTGGCAAGAAAGTTATGCCATAGCAGTGGCTTATTATGAAGAAAATAAAAATTTGAATATTAGTAAAAGCTATGTTACAGATGATGGCTATAGCTTAGGAGCATGGGTGTTTGAACAAAAGAAAAAGTATCGTGATGGTAGATTAAGTATTAATGAGATTGAATTATTAGAGAAACTTAAAATTAATTGGGAGATTAAGGAAATTAAAAAAAATATTTCATGGGATGAAAACTATGAGTTAGCTAAAATGTACTTTTATAAATATGGAAATTTAAATATTCCGCGCAGTTTTAAAACAGAAAATGGAGTGGATAGAAGTGATGATGGGTATAGTTTAGGTGCTTGGATATCAAGACAAAGAGTTAAACATAACAATAATAAACTAAGTAATGAAAGAGTAGAATTACTTAATCTTATTAAGATGAACTGGAATGAAAATTATACTACTTTATCTTGGGATGATGCTTATTTACTAGCTAAAAAATATTATGATACATATCAACATTTAAATATAAGGACTGATTTTAAAACAAACGATGGCATTTTGTTTAATGAAAATGGTTATAATTTAGGAGCTTGGATTTATTTACAAAGAAAAAAATATAATAATAATGAATTAGAGTTAGATAAAGTAAAATTACTTAATGATATAGGAATGATTTGGAATATAAATAAGAACTATGCTGATATTAAGGCTTTATTTAAAGAATTAGGTATTAATGATAGAAAGTATTCTAAATATGTAAAAAATTTATCTTATTTAGAATTTGAAGCTAAAGTAAGATTTTTAATAGCACATGATGTTAAGATTGTTGATGGAAATGAAGTTCATGAAATTTTTAATATGGCAGATGCTAATTTATTGGTTAAATATGGTATTTCTAAGGAAGATTTAATTAATAACTATTCTACTATAGAAAAGAGGATTTTATAGTGTTTTTAAAAAATATGGTTAATGATAATAAGTATAGAGAGTTAATAGAAAAATATGATGAAGATTTTTTAAATAGTATTAATTATGATTTATTTATGTTGAATTATAAATATTTAATTTCTAAAAGAATATATTTTGTTAATGAACTTGTTGTTAGAAACTTAGAAATGTTTATGTTAGATAAAGATATTATTGAAGAAGTAATTGATATTGCGCTTTGCAAGTATGGTGATGATTTTGCTTTTATACTCGGAGAAAATCTTAATAAATTTGATGATATTTTGACTTTGGTACTAGAAAGACGAATTTAAGTCTTTCTTTTTTTAAAAATAATTTACTTTATCTTTTCTTATATGATATAATTTTCATATAATGTAGAGAGTGTGATATTTAGATGAAAAGTAATAAAGGGAAGTTGCTAATATTTAGTACTTTGATGTTTGTTTTCTGCATAGTTATAATTGCTTTATATTGCTTTGTTCCAGTTCCTAATAATAAAGTGGATGTTGTGTTGAAAGTTTATGATGTATATTTTGATACTGATGGAGGAAATGAAATTAGTTATGTTTCTGTTGATGAAGGTGGGTATGTAACTCAACCCGAAGTTCCAACTAAAGAAGGATATATTTTTGTTGGTTGGATGCTTAATGATGAGTTATTTGATTTCTCTACAGAGATTACTGGAGATATGACTTTAAAAGCTAAATGGGAGTTTGTTGAACCAGATCTTACTTATTATACTATTAAGTTTGATACTGATGGCGGTTCAACTTTATCTGATTATACTATAGCAGAAGGTAGGACACCTATCGTACCTTTTGATCCAACTAAAGATGGTTATATTTTTAAAGAATGGCAGTTAGATGGAGTTAAATATGATTTTTCTTTACCTGTTACTTCTGATATTACTTTGATAGCTATTTGGGAAAAAGAACCAGAGGATGATACTGTTAAATATACTGTTAAGTTTAATAGTGATGGTGGCTCTAGTATTAAGTCTCAAAAAATTAAAGAAGGAAGTAAAGCTTCTAAGCCATCTAATCCAACGAAAAAGGGATATGTATTTAAGTATTGGAGTTTAGATAATAAACAATATGATTTTAGTTCTTCGGTTACTAAGGATATTGAACTTAAGGCTGTTTGGGAGAAAGCATATACTGTAACATTTAATTTAAATGGTGGTTCAGGTAGTATATCTTCACAAAGTGTTTTGGAGGGTGGTAAAGTAAGTAAGCCATCTAATCCTAGCCGAACAGGGTATACATTTAACGGATGGTATTATAATAATAAAGAGTATGACTTTAGTAGTGTAGTTAGTAGTGATATTACTTTAACTGCTAATTGGAAAGTGATTACTTATACTATTAAAGTTTATAAAAGTAGTGATAAATTATGTAATACATATACTGTAAATTATAATTCAACATTTACTATTCCTAATGAATGCAAGGCTGAGAACAAAGCTGGGTATTCATTCTTGGGTTATGCTACTAGTAAGAGTGCAACTAGTTCTAATTGGACTTCTGGAAGCACAAAAGTAACTGCTGATATTTCAGTTTATCCGGTTTATAAAGCTCATGTTTATACTGTTGGTTGCGATTATAATACAGATAATACAGGTAATGCTACCACTTGTTCTTTATATATAATGGAAGATGGTAAGAAAGTTAATGCTGATAAAATTTATGTTAATGGTAAGAGTGCAACTACCATAAATATAGAACGTGTTTGGAAAGTGGTAGATAGTGTGACTTTTGATTATGGCGATTTGAAAAGTCATACTGCTACTAAGTAATGGAGGAATTAAAGATGGAAAAAAATATTAAACTTTTAATTGTATTTATATTAGGATTATTCTTTATTATTCCTTCTACTTATGCGATAGAAGTTAGTAAAGATGATATATTATATAACTCTTATGTTATTGGGACATATTTATATACAGCGGATGATAATGACATTTATAATACCACAGGAATGAGTACAATTTATAGTGAAGATAATGGTTTATTTACTAAAGAGATAATGTTGGCAGCTACTTCTATTACTAAAATGGAATATGAAGATATGATTATTTATTATAAAGACTTTTGGGATGAATGGGGTGATGCCTTAACTGGAAAAGCTATTGAGACTGAAAATACTTTTGAAATAACTCACGTTAATGGTATTTGTATTGATCCTAGTTGCTCTGGAGATAATGTTTCTATTACTTTGAAATATAATAATGAGACTGATTCAGATGTTTCTAAGTCAGTTGCTTATGGTACTGTATTTAATGAACCTAAAAATCCAACACGCTTGGGATATAAATTTATTTGTTGGGAGATTACTGATGGTAATTGCTATGACTTTTCTAAAGAAGTAACCGAGGATATTGTATTATCTGTTAAGTGGGAAGCTTATAAATATAATATTACTTTTGTTAATTCAATAAATGATACTGAAACTAGAGCTGTTAATTGTGATTTTACTAGTGCTGCTCATTGTTCTTATTATAATTTTGAAGATCTGTTTAGTTCTAATCCTGATGGTTATGCTTTTATGGGGTGGTCTACTGCTAAAACTGGCGAAAAAGTTTATACTTCTTCTAATTATACTGATTTGTTTGGTGATATTGTTTATACTGATAATGATTCATCTGATGTTAAAATTACTCTATATTCAATATTTAATTCTGGTACCTCAAAAATATCTTATCAATTAAATGGTGGTACATTTAATACTGTTGCTAGTCCTATTACTACGTATGATCCATCAGTTATGACATATACTTTATTAAATCCTGTTAAGAAAGGATATACTTTTAAAGAATGGAAAGTTGTAGAAGGTGAAGGTAAAGTTGAAAAGAATGAAGGAAATGAAACTTCGACTTTAACTATTAATAAATTTGAAAATATTACTCTTGAAGCTCAATGGACTGCAAACACTTATACATTAATAGATGATAACGAAAAAACTTTAGTTACTTGTACCTATGATGAATATTGTATTATTGATGAAGCTTTATTTAATATTCCAGAAGGCAAAGAGTTAACAAAATTAGTAGTTGAAGTGTCAGATGGTGATACAATTGAAATTGGTAAAAGAGTTAAGAATTTAACTTCTGAGAATAATGCTAGATTAAAAGTTGAAGCTACTATAGAAACGATTAAATATAATGTTTATTATGATTATAATGGTGGTTCGGTAAGTGATAGTAATGTTAATAAAGTTGAACTAAATTCTGAAACTAATTTGAATGTTCCAATTAAACTAGGTTATTCTTTTGATAAATGGAAAGTAAGTGAAGGGGCTACTATAGTTGATAATAAATTGACGTTGAATAGTCCTAAAGATATATATATTGAAGCTTTATGGAAAGCTAACACTTATATTTTGAAATATAATGAGGATGATTATGTTACTTGTACTTATGATGTAGAATGTAATATTCCTGATTTAACTAGTGATAAGATTGGTAATGGGAACGTATTTAATGGTTGGTATATTTTAAAAGGTGATGACAAAGTTTATCTTGGATCAAGTGTAAATAACCTTATTAGTTCAGGTTCTATTGCTATATATGCCGATATTTCACCTATTGAATATAATGTTTCTTATGAATATAATGGTGGTATCGTAAATATTGCTAATAATACTAAAATTAGTGTTGGTTCTACTATTGATTTAACTATACCAACTAAAACTGGTTATACATTCAAAGAATGGAAAGTAAGTGAAGGTGCTACTATAAGTGGAGATAAAGAAAATGGTTATAAACTTACTTTAAGTAGTGAATCTGATGTAAGTGTTTCAGCTATATGGACTCCTAATACTTATAAATTAACTTATAATGGTAATGTATATGCTAATTGTGAGTATGATAAAGAATGTAGTGTATCTTCTTTAGAGGAAAGTAATGTTCCTAATGGTAGAGAATTCTTACGTTGGAAAGATAATAACGGACATATTATTGGTAGTGTTGTTTATAATTTATCTATTGGTGAAGACGTTACTATTGAGCCAGAATATTCATTAATTGAATACTCTATATCTTATAATTATGGTGGTGGAAGAGTTAATGCTAATAATCCAGCTGCTTATGATGTAAATCATATGACTATTAAATTGGATGAACCTACTAAAGTTGGTTATACGTTTACTGGTTGGGAATTTAATTCTTCTGTAGCTACTATAGATGGTAATATTTTAACGATTAATTTTCCTCAAGATATTAAACTTACTGCAATATGGCAAGTAAATAAATATACAATTACATATAAAGATACTAGTATTCCGGCTATGGTTTGTGCATATGATAATGCTTGTATTTTATCTAGTGAAATTCCTACTAAAGAAGGATTTAGCTTTGGCGGTTGGCTATATGATAGTTATTTATTTAAAGCTGGGGAAACTATTAATTTAGATGTTAATGGTGATATTGAATTGAAACCATATTGGCTAGAAAAAAAAGCTGATAAATATAGTATTAACTATGTATTAGATGGTGGTACTTTTGCTAATAGTCCTATTACAATCTATACTGCTGGTACAAGTGTTGATTCTTTAAGCGAACCTACTAAAACGGGATATAGTTTCTTAGGTTGGTATGACAAGGATGATCTTGATACTGGTAAAGTTGTTTCTAACATTTCTTCTGACACTACTGGTGATATTACTTTATATGCTAAGTGGAAAGCTAATAAGTATTCAATCAATTTATATGCTGATGAAGAAGGTAAACAAATTCTTAATACTATTGAATGTATTTATGATATGGATGATTGTACTTTAGGAGATAATTCGTCTTACTTTGAAGGATATACTTTGTATGGTTGGTCTAAGAATCCTTCTGGAAATTTATTCTATGGTGATAATTTGAATTTAAGTAATGTAATTGATTCTGGTACTTTGAGTTTGTATCCTGTTTTAGAAGTTAATACCTATGTTATTTCTTATTATCTAGATGGTGGTTCGTTTGTAGATAATTCAAATAAATTAACTGATACTTATGCTAAGGGTGATTCTATTAAGTTACCTGAAGTATATAAAGATGGCTATACTTTGAGTAGTTGGAAGTTAAGTGATGGAACCACTATTACAGATGGACAAAGTGATTTGACTGGAGATATCGTTTTAATTCCTGTATGGGAGAAAGGAAGTACATATACTATTAATTTCTTAGCTGGATATGATACTGATCAAACTATGAGTTCAGTTGAATGTACTTTTGGGGAGGTTTGCGATATACCAGCTACTGAGTTTACTAGAACTGATAATTATGTTTTTTATGCTTGGAGTACAGGTATTTCTGCAACTGAAAGTAATTCTGGAATATGTGAAGATAAGTGTGAATTTATATATGAATGGGAACAAGCTGTTGAACTTAATATGTTTGAATTGAATTTTACGGCATTATGGAGATTTGCAGTGTAAGTGTTTATGATAACGTAACTATATATGCTGTTTTTGATGCTAAACAAAGTAATTAGTAATTACTTGAAATGTCTTTGTTGAGATAGTGAATTATCACTATCTTTTTTTGTGTGTGAATGGTATAATTTATTATAGTAGATATACTAGATATTAGTTAGGATAGTGGTATATATGAAGAATAAAAAGGGTAAAAGTTTATGTTTTTTTTCAGCTAAAGGTGGAGTAGGTAAAACTACTAATTTACTTAATTTAGCTGGAATATTTGAACAATTAGAAAAAAAAGTATTAGTTATAGATATGGACTTATATAGTGGAGGAATTGCTACTTATTTAAATAAAAAAAATGATAAGAGTATTTATCATATGTATTTTGATATAGTTAATGGTAAATATAAAAAAATAGACGATTATATTAATAAAGTAGACAATTATATTGATATACTTTGTGCTCCTAGTGATCCAAGAGATGCCAATAAAATAGATGCTAAATATGTAGAATATATTATTAAAGAAGCTAAAAGTAAATATGATGTTGTTCTTGTAGATACTAATCATTCTCTTAACGATATTAATCTTACTATATTAGATAGTGTTGATGATATAACATTCTTTATTACTAATGATCCAATTGATTTAAAGAATATTAGGTCTTTGCTTACTATATTTGATGATCTTGGTATTGATAATTATCATGTGCTTTTGAATAGCAGTAGAGATCCTTTTAAAAATTATTTTAGTATTTTTGAAATTAAGAAGATTATTAATCATCATATTGATTATACTTTGTCTGTAGATTTATTTTTAAAAGATATGGAAAAAATGGTTATGAAAGGTGTAATTGTTTCTTTGGATAGGAAGTTTGCTGATGTTATGAGTGATGATTATCAAACCTTTGTTACAATGGCTACTGATTTGTTAGAAGGTGATGAATAATGGGAAGATTATTGGATGAATTTAATGTAAAAGTCAAAAAAAATGATTTAGATATGGATGACTATAAATTATTTGAAGATAAAGAATTACTTGATAAATTTAGAGTTAAAATATTAGAAGGATTAAGTGATAAAGGCTTTGCTTTAGAATTCGTACCTAGAGATGTTATTAATGATGAAATAGATGAAGCTACTTATGGTTATGATTTAAGTGTTGGAGAACGTAGTTCTTTATATAATTTAATTGATGGTGAGGTTAATGGTTTTGGTCCTATTACGTATTTAATGAACGATGATAATATTACAGAAATAATGGTTAATAGTCCTTCTGAAATTTATATTGAGATTGATGGAGTAGTTAGAAAAGAAAATAGTATTTCTTTTGTGAATGATGAACATATTATTAGAACAATCGAAAGATTAATTGAACCAACTGGTAAAACTATTGATGTAAATAAACCTATGGTTGATGCAAGACTTGAGGATGGCAGTAGAATAAATGCTGTTATACCACCACTTTCTAGTTCGCCTGTTATTACCATTAGAAAATTTAGAAAAAACATAGTTAAAATGGAAGATTTAATTGGTAATGGTTCACTTACTCCTTATATGGCAAGATTTTTAGAAGCAGCTGTAAAAGCCAAATTAAATATTATTGTTTCAGGTGGTTCTTCTGCTGGTAAAACAAGTATACTTAATATATTAAGTAATTATATTGATAATAGTGAAAGAATAATTACTATAGAAGATGTTAGAGAATTAAATTTGTTTCAGGAACATGTTGTATCTTTAGAAACTAAAATGCCTAACTATGATGGTGTTGGAGAAGTTAGCGTTAGAGATTTAGTACGTAATTCTCTTCGTATGAGACCTGATAGAATAATTATAGGTGAAGTTAGAGGTGGAGAAGCATTTGATATGCTTCAAGCAATGAATACTGGTCATGATGGTTCTTTAACTAGTTTGCACGCTAATAGTTCAAAGGATGCAATAAATAGACTAGAAACAATGGTATTAATGGAAGGCACTAATGTATCAGTAAATGCCATAAGAGAATATATTAATGATGCTATTGATTTAGTTGTCCATATTACTAGAATGAAAGATGGTAGAAGGAAGATAACTGATATATCAGAAATAGTTGGTGTAAAAGATAATGAAATAGTATTAAAAAATATATTTAGATTTAAAAGTGATGGTATATCAGAAAATGGAGTAGTACAAGGAGAATTTATATTACAAGAATATATTCCACAAGTTTTAAGTAAAATTAAAAATACTGGTATTAATGATATAGATGATATATTTAGGTTTAAGAAAAATAAAAAGAATTAATAAGGAGGTATACTATGAATGAATATAGTTTAATTTTACAAGTATGTGCTATATTATTTTTAATATTTTTGGGATATCTTTTTATTAAGTATATAATTGCTGTTATTAAACTTAGAAGGATTTCTTCTTTTTCCTTAAAAGTTAGAGAAGATGAAGAAAAAACTTTGTTATTTAGGTTAATATTTAAGTTTTCAAAATTTTTAAATTCTTTAGTTATATTTAATCAATTTAGTAAAACTTATGATAAATATATATTTGAAGATAGTAGATTAAAAAAAGGAATGGATTATGTTTCTTTAAAAATTTTGTTGGGTATATTATTTATTGTTTTATATATATTTATTACTTTATTATATAAAGATAATCTTAGTAGTTTAGTTATTTTATTAAACTTTATAATTGGATTTATAGTACCTGATTTTTATTGTTTATTTAAAGAATTTAAAAGATTTAGAATTCTTGATAAAAATATATTGAGTGCTGTTATTATAATGAATAATAGTTATAGAGCTAATGGGAGTACTGAACAAGCTATAAATGATGTCATTAAAAGATGTGATAGTAGAGTTGGATTTGAATTTAAGAGAGTTTTAAATGACATTAAATTAGGTATTGATATTAGTGAAGCTTTTTATAGAATGTATAAAAGAGTTCATTTAGAATCGATTCTTTATATTAGTAGAATGCTTTCTTTAGTAAGTAAGTCTGGTGTTAATACTATAGAAATTTTTGATGTAATAGAAAAAAGATTACTTAATGAAGAAAAATTTAAAGAAGAAATTTCTTCTGTTGATGAAGTTAATAAATTTGCTTTCTTATTATTTAGTGTATTACCTTTAGTATTTTTATTAAGCGTAGTAATATTAAATGTTAATTATGTTAATTTATTATTAAGTAATATTGGTATTTTTATTATTTTAATTATAATAATTTTATACTTATTATATTTATTTATAATATACAGAGTTTATAGGGGGGATAAATATGATAGGTAATAGTAAAACTTATAATAGAATTAAGAAAAAAATAAGTATGTTAGGCTTAAAAATTAATCCTTTGGTTTTTATATATTTAAGAGTTTCTAGTTCGTTTATTATCTTTTTTTTGATATTGTTCTTATGTGATTTTGGATATATAATTGCACCTTTAGTTACTTTTATTTATTACTTACTTGTTGAATTTATAGCATTAGATTTAGCTATTAAAAATAGAAGTTTGATACTTGAAAGTGATGCAATAGAATTTTTTCATGTCTTCTTAGTCTTAATTAAAGGAGAAAGAAATATAAGAAAGGCTTTATTACTTAGCGTTAAGGCTGTAGATAATGAATTATCTTTAGAATTTAAGAGAACTTTAGAAGAAGAGAAAATTGGAAAATCACTTGATGATGCATTGTTAGATATGAAAGATAGAATACCTAGTGATTTGGTTGCTAATATGATAATTAGTGTTATAGAAGCCAATAGATTGGGGAATAATATTAGTGATAGTATTAATAATCAACTTTCTTATATAGAGGAGAAGCGTAATAAAAAAATATTAACTTCATATAAAACTGTGCCTTTTAGGATTGCAATTTTATGTATTTTGTTTATTTTTTTAGTAATGTTGTTATTAGTATTATGTGTGTAGTAGAACTCTTTTTAAGTTCTTTTACTTATGTTAAGTAGATGTGTTTTTCTATAATAATCCTTTAGATTTTTGTTTAAATGTGTTATTATAGATGAAGTTAGATAATAAGAATATAGGTGAATTTATGAAAAGTTTTAGTAAACAATTTATGTTTGTTTTAGTGGTTTTATTATGCTCTTTTTCTTTTGTTATATTAGCTGATAAAACTTACATGAAAGTTATAAATAAAGATAAAGTTATTTATGTTGAAGATATTCAAAATGGGGATTTTGTTGAAGCGGGAGCTTATTTGACTACTGATAAAAATGGTATACATTGGGTAAGTAGATATAGTGGGTATGGTAGGAAATATAGTGAGCTTTTTCAAGTTTGTTTTTCTTATCAAGGTGATTGTGTTGAAAACGAATTAATTAAAGACATTTCTGATACGGAGAATCTTTTAGTTCCAGAAGTTTCAAGTGTATATGGTGATTTAACTGGATATAATGGTTGGGAGCTTAAAGAAGCTAAGGAATTTGTTCGCTCTTATGATTCTTCTATGATTGTTAATTATGTTTTTATTTTTGTGCCTGCTAAGGAAAATGTAACTAAGGAATCAGCTTTGGATTCAAAAAATTATTCTTTGTCGACTGGTACTTGTTCTGATAACTCTTCGATGACTTATGATTGGTATAAAGAAACTGAAGTTAAGTTAAATACTGATTTTGATACGAGTACTGATTCTTTAACTCAATCTTTTAATAATAATGGATTGTATGTTTATGTTGGGCATTATTATAATATTCCTTTTGAATTTGAATTTGAAGCTGAAGCGGGAGATGTTTTGTCTTTTGATATTAGTAATACACGTTTTCCTGGACATTATATAGGAGATGATCAGTACAAAGATTCTGAAGTTACTGTAACTATAACTAATGGTGATAGTGTTACTGAGTCTAAATATTCTACTTCGATTAATTTTACTCATGTTTCATTGAGAATAAAGAAGTCTGGAACACAAAAAATGGCTATTAAAATTGGGACAGTTGGAAGTACTAATATAAAAAATGTTAAATTGTTGGAACATATTAATTCTGCTCAAACTTTGGATAAAAGTGAATTAAAGAATGATGATAATATTTATTATACTTGTTCTTGTGGTAATGAAGTAGTTTCTGATGGTTCTATTACCTATACTTTGTTAAAAGATGAGGATGATTCTAAAGACAATAATGAATCTGATAATAATGAAAATAAAGATAATGGTACTAATACTGGAAATGATTCTAGTAATGATACTGATAAAGAGATTCCTAATACTGGAGCTTTTATAAGTGTTGGTTTAATTGCTATATTACTATTATGTGGTATTATTGCTTGGAGTGTAGCTGATAAAAAAAGAAAATTTAATAGGTTGTAATTTTATGTTTTTGTAAATTAGAAGTTTTAATAAAATAAGATGTTTTAATTAAGGTGATATTTATGAGAAAAAATACAAGTTTCTTTATGTTTTACTTATTTGTTTTTCTATTTTGTTCTTTATTTGTTTTAGTGAGCGATAAGACTTATATGAAAATAATTAGTAAAAGTGAAATTGTTTATCTTGAAGATTTATCTCTTGGGGACTTTTTAGAAACAGGGTCTTATATTACTACATCATCATCTTATAGATTATATAGTGAGGGTGGTAGTGTTTTTGCTAATAAATCGAAAGTTTGTTTTTCTAAGCAAGATGATGATAGTTGTGATTCTTCTGATACTCTTGTAACTATCCAAGAAGATGAAAATTATACTGTTTCTTCAAATACTAATCATAAGGGATGGAAATTTAAAAATATTTCTTATGATAGTAGTGAAGGTGTTTATTATTTACTTTTCGTTCCGGCTGATAGTTCATCAGGTATTACTCAAATTCCGGATGTTACTAATGCTTATGAGATTAAAGGAATTTGTAGTGATAATAAAAATATGACATATAATTGGTATACTGATAGTGATGTTGATATTTCTTCATCTTTAGGTTATAAAAATAAAGATATTTATGCTTTTGATTTAGATTTAAATTATTATTTTGAGTCTTCAAATAGCTTTGAAATTGAAGCTTCAGCAGGAGAGGTACTTAACTTTGATTTTAGTGCTTTTTCTATAAATGATGAATCTTTTGTATTTAATATTAGCTTAAATGGAGAAAAGATTATTTCTGGGGCTGAGACTGACCATGTTCTTTTTGAAAATATTAATATTCCAATAAAAAAAGATGGTAAACAAAAAATATCATTTGATTTTGGTGCTAATCCAGACAATATTAGAATTAGTATAAGATTAAAGAATTTTAAATTATTAAAAGGTATTAATGCTGATGCTAAACTTGATAGTACTAATTTAGTGAATGGTACTAAGTTATATTATACTGGTAGTTGTTCTAATAATATGGTTGATAGTGGTACAATAACTTATACTAAAGCTACCGAAAATGATAATTCAAGTAATGATAAGAATGATAACTCTAATAGTGATAACTCTAATAATGATAAAAAAGATGATTTGAATAACGATGATTCTAGTAACGATAATAAGGATAATGTGGTAGATGATGAAGAAAGTGATAATCCCGGGACGGGGGCTTTTGTAAGTGTTGCTTTATTATTATTCTTATTTATTGGTAGTTTTATTATTTGGATTATTGCTAGTAAGAAAATGATGAGTAAGGTTTAGTTTTTTAGGAAGTGATTTTTAATTGCTTCCTTTTTTGTTGTTTTACTTTTGTTATTTTGTTAAACTATATAAGAGAATTAAGGTGATATCTTGAAAAAAGTAATGTTTATTTGTAGTGCAGGTGGACATTTAACTGAAATGTTAAAAATAGATTCCTTATTTAATAAATATGATTATATTTTGGTTACTGAGAAGAATAGTATTTCTTTGAATTTAAAGAACAAATATAATATTGAATATTTGATGTATGGATCAAGATATTATCCTTTTAAGTATTTTTTTGTATTTATATTTAATTTCTTTAAAAGCATTTATTTATTTTTTAAATATAATCCTGATTTAGTTTATACAACTGGTGCTCATACTTGTGTAGTAATGTGTTATTTAGCTAAAATATTTAAAAAGAAAGTAATATTTGTTGAAGTATTTGATAGAATTTATACTCCGACATTATCTGGTAGGATGGTTAAAGGAATTGCTGATACTTTTGTAGTACAACATAAGGAATTATTAGAAAAGTATGATAATGCTATATATATTGGAGGAGTTTATTAATGATTTTTGTAACGATTGGGACACAACAGCAAAACTTTGATAGATTATTTAATTATATAAATGATTTAGACGTTGATGAGGAAATTATTGTCCAAAAAGGGAATAGTAAGTTTAAATTTAAAGAAGAAATTAAATGCTTTGATTATCTTTCTTATGATGAAATGACTAATGTGCTTGATGAGGCAAGGATTGTTATAACTCATGGTGGTGGAGGTACGATATTTAAAGCATTAAATATGAATAAAAAGGTTATTGTCGTGCCAAGATTAGCTAAGTATAAAGAACATATTAACGATCATCAACTTGAATTTTCGATGTATTTAAAGAAAATGAATTATTGTTTAGTTGCGCTTGATAAAAAGGAATTTAATAATGCTTTAAAAAATATAGATAAAAGTAAATTAAGAAAATATAGTTCACCAGAAAAGAAGTTTGTTAAAAATATTGAAAAAGAAATAAACAGATTGTTGGAGGAGTAAGATGAAAGATAAATGTATTAAATTATTATTTTATTTATTATTAATATTTATAGTTATTAATCCTATTTGGCCGGATTATGATACCTTTAACTATCTTTTTATTGGAGCTTTTTTGCTACTTGAAATTTTTGTAATTGTTTTTGCTGGATTAAGAAAAATTAAGGTTGATAAAGGTGATTTGTTGTTAGGTTTATTGCCGTTATTTTATATTGTTCCTTTTATAATTAAAAATAATGCATTTAGTTTTTCTTTGGTTATTTATTATATATTGTATGAAATATCTTTAACATTATGTATATTGATTTTGAAAAGACATATGAATAAAGAAATGATTAATGATTTATTAGTTACTGTTTGTTTTTCGGGAACTCTTTATTTTATTATTTCATTATGCTATGTAGGAATTCCTAATTTTTTTAGATTATTTAAGATTTATAATTATTTTGGTGATACTTATATAAATAGTATTGATCGATTATACGGTATGTTAGATTATTGTAATTCTTCAGCTTTGTTTTTTTCTATTGGAACTTTTATATCTTTATTTAAAATATATGAAAATAAGGATAATGATAAGATATTTTTAATAACTTTTTTTGTGAATTTTTGTGGTTTTTTAATTACTTTTTCAAAGATGGTTAGTATTGCGTTTATTTTAGTATTACTAGCTTTGATAGTGTTACAGAATTTTATGAAAAGAAAGAAGTTTTTGAACTTATTAAAAGTTATGTTTTGTTCAATTATTATACCTTCTTTGTTATTTATTAGATTACTTAGATATTATTTAATTAATAAGAATATTATAGTTTTCTTTATATTGTTTATTTTTATATATTGTTTATTTTTAATTATGTATAAACTCTTATATATTTTAGATAATAAGTTTAAATATAGTTCTCTTATTATATCGGGGATATTGTTGGTAGTTAGTTTATTTTTACTTTTTAAACCTGTTAGTGTCTCTTTATTAGTTAGTAATGTTTCTACTGAAGATGATTATATTATTACTGATTTTATCTTAGATAAGAATACTGAATATATGGTATCTTTTGATGTAGAAGGAAATAGTGGAAGTACTTATTTTGAAATAGGGTTACTTTATGTAGATGAATTAATTCCTAAAGAGAAAAATGTAATTAAGATGAGTAATAAGAAACATTATGAATTTAAATTTGTTACTGAGGATGATTTTGAATACTATTGGTTGAAACTTATAAATATTGATAAGGATTCTAATTTTAAGATATCCAATTTTAAGATAAATGGTGAAGATTATATTATTAATTCTTTATTTGTACCTTATCAATATGTTCATCAATTAGAATTAACTAAGTATGATAAAGAGAGTGTTTCACATAGATTTAATTATTATCATGATGCTTTTGATATTATAAAAGATAATCATTATATATTTGGTGGTGGTTATGGTACTTTTACTTACTATGCTATGCAAGGTAATTATGATTACTTAGAAAATGATCCTCATAGTTATTTCTTTCAATTGTGGTTAGATGTTGGAATATATGGAGTTATTTATGTATTAGGATTAATTGTTTTGGGTATTTATTATATGTGGAAATATAGAGAAAAGAAAAATAAAGTTATTTGGTTTTGTATATTTTCACTTTGCATGATTATATTACCTTTTGATTGCATATATTCTGCTATGTATTTGAAAGTATATTTAATGTTATCTTTTGTTATGATAAGTAGTTTTTTTAAGAAAGTTAGTTGATTGTATTAAAATAGTTGGACTCATAATTGGGTCTTTTTTAGTGATAAAAAATTTTTATATTTTAATAGTGGCGAATTTGTTGCTCGAAATATTTACTTTTGATAGAATAAGGATGGAAAGGGAGGAGATTTAAAGTGTCACAACTAAGTATTAGTTCAGCTATTTTAGATAAAGCTAAACAAGGTGATATTTCTTCTTATGAAGAGATTTATAGTATTTTGACTCCCTTGATAGATAAAAGTTATAGAAATTATAATTTTTTAAATAAAGAAGTTTATTTAGATATAGTAAATGATACACTTCACTATTTTGTTAATGGTGTTGATATTAAGGAAGGATGCAATTATTACGAGTTATTAGAAAAGAATTTTACAAAGTTTATTAATTATAGGTTGGGATTTTTTGCTAAGGATTCTAAATATAATATTATTGGTAACTTTTTAGCTAGTAAGAAAAATAATTCTTTTGTTAATTTGTGTTTATTCCTAAAAAGAATTGATTATGGTAATGATATAAATTTATATATTCAGTTACTTGATACTTATGATGAGCTTGGTCAATCTATAGAGAGCATTATTGGTAATATGACTAATATTACGACTAAGTGGATTGATTCACATTCTTCTAATAGTGTGATGTCTAATTTTATTAGAGCTTATATGTTGCAACATGATATAGAAGAGTTAGACGATGATTATATAGATACGATTGAAGACAAGATTATAGTAGGTTCTTTTTCTGAAAAAGAAGAAACTATTGAATATGATGATAAATATGTAGATACTGATATTGTAAAAGCTTATATGCATGAGATGAGGGCTTATCCGTTATTAAAACTAGAAGAAGAAGTTGAATTATTTAAGCAATTTAAATTAGGTGATGAAGCTGCGAAAGAAAGAATAGTTAATTCTAATTTAAGATTAGTTGTTTCGATTGCTAAGAAGTATGTTGGTAGAGGATTGTCTTTTCTTGATTTGATTCAAGAAGGTAATCTAGGATTAATTAGAGCTGTTGAAAAATATGATGTAGATAAAGGATTTAGATTTAGTACTTATGCTTCTTGGTGGATTAGACAAGCTATTACAAGGGCTGTTGCAGATTATGGAAGAAATATTAGAATACCCGTTCATATAGTTGATAAGATAGGTAAGTTACGAAAAATGCAAAAAGAGTATATGGCAATTTATGGTAGAGAACCTAATATGATAGAAATCTCTTTAGCTTTAGATATTCCAATGGAGCAGGTTAATGATTTATTTAAGTGGATGAGTGATACTTCAAGTATTAATCAAGTTATTGGTAATGAGGATGATGTTGAGTTAGGAAATTTTATTCCAGATAAAGTTAATATTGAAGATGATTATGTTCTTAGTGATATGCAAGCAACTGTTAGGAAGATAGTTGAAAATTCGGCATTAGATGAACGTTCGAAAATGATTCTTTATTATAGATATGGTTTTTATAATGATCGGATTTATACTTTAGAAGAAGTTGGACAGATATTGGGATTAACTAGAGAAAGAGTTAGACAAATTGAAGTTAAGGCTATAAAAAAATTAAGAAGGACTAAATCTATATATTCTTGTGCTGAATATTTAGATAATCCAAGTAGAGCGATAGATTTTTTAAAAACAACGCGTGGTAATTATGGTAGTGGAAGTAAAAATAATACTTTAGAAAAACAAGATGACATTTTAAAAAAAGATAACGGAAAGAAGGATGATGATATGGCAAGAGGAAAAGAAACGAAGAATTTATTTTCATATTTTGAAGTTGAAGGTGATGATAAGTTAAAACTTATAGATTGTATTGAAACTTTAAATGCTGATTATAGGGATATACTTGTTAAAAGATGTGGGCCAAAGTTTGATGGAGAGTCAGAAAATGTTATTATTCCAACTGAAAGAACTAAATTTTATCAAGCTATTTTACCAAAACTTAAAATGGCTTTGGACTTAGTTAAACCTTTAGAACGCGGTAGTGAAGAGTATTTAGAAAAAATTTCTTTCTTATTTAATGCTAGTGCTAATAATACTAAGTCTGGTAAATTAAGTAATTTGATTGCTTATTTTGATAATGCTTATACTTTTGAAGAATTAAAAGCTGTTATAGATAGTTTAGATGAAGTAGAAAAAGATACTATTTATAGTGTTTGTGGTTCTTTGTTAGATGGTGAGAATACTAAAGAAGTTAGCAGGGATCTTAGGAAGAAATTTAATACTGGATTTATGCCTAAGGTAAGATTTAGATTAGCTAAATTATATCCGGGTCGTAATAAAGCAGTAGATGAATATGGAAAGAGAAAAAGTGTAGGAGATGTGGCTAAAGTTAAGGAAAGTAAAACTCTTGTTAAAAGTGATTTACCTGATATAGAAAGTGTAACTAGTACTAAATTAGTAGAAGAAAAGACTATTGCTGTTTTAGATGGGGCTGAATTAGTAGAAGATGCTCATATTAGTCAAGAAGATACTAATCATGAATTAGAAGTAGATAGAGAAAATTTATCATTATCTAAAACTGCTGTTATAGGTAAGAATTTAGAAGATTGTCAAGTAACTGAACAAATTAATTTAGCTGAAAATAACTTTATTGATAAACCAGTTAAAGATGAAAAAGGATTTACTAAGAAAGATTATGAAATAATTCAAATGATTATTAATTCTGATGAATTTAAAGAAATGATAAAAATGAAGTTTCCGTTAGAAGAAGTAATGGTAGCAACAATGTTACATTATGGATATCAAGGAAGAACATTTACTGTTGATGAGATTGCAACATTTTTGAATACAACAAGAGATAATGTAGTTGATATTGCAAGACGTAGTACACAAACATATCGTGAATTAATTAATAAAAAACTAGATATGTATGAACAAGCTTTAATAAAAGGATTAAAGTAAGATAGAAATTTTAAGAAAGGAGGATTTTTATGTTATTTAGTAAGCAAGATTATGAATATCTTTTAAATTCATTAAGTAAGAAGTTTACTTTGTATGAATTTATTGATAATAATTATTTAAGTAATATGTTGGATAATTTAATGAGTAATGGATGTTTTGAAGATTTAAAAATTTCTAGTGAAGCTCTAAGTAAAGATATGAATCCTCTTTTTAATATAAGTTTTAGAATACAGAATTATTTATATTATAAGATTTGTAAGTTAGCAGAAGAAGATATAGATGTTTTACTTACTTTAGTTGAAGATAAAAGAAAGATTGTTATTTTAGTTTTTAGAAAACTTAAAATAGATGATTTTTCTAAAGTAGATGATTATATTATGGAAATAGTTTCTTTATATAATGGTGTTGAATCTTTTGATAGTTTTGTTACTAGATATGTAATGTCAGCTATTAAGGGTGTTAAATTTGAAGTAGAAAGGGTACCGATAGTATGCTCTACTAAAGAGATGGATAAAGCTGATAAAAAGAAAAAGAAGAATAAAAATAAAGTTAAAAAGAATAAAGACGGTAGTATTTTTTGTGATAGTACAAAGTCCGATAAAGTAAAAATTCATGAAGTTAGTTATTATGATAGAATAGTACAAAAGTGTAATTTATATAAGGGGTCAGCTTTGAAAGATAATTTTATTGAAATGGTTTTAAAATGTGATTTGATTAATGAGATATCTTTTGTAGATAATGAGTATTATAGAGTTTATTTTCTTATGAGGTATGGTCTTATTAATGAAACATATTATAGTATTGAGGAAGTTTCTAGAATATGTGATATTTCTTTAGAAGATGTTCTTTCTTATGAAAGATTGACTGTTGAATATTTAAGAAATTATTTAAATAGATTAGTAAGTGATTATGAAAAACATTTACTTATTAAAAGTGTATAAAAGCCTAAGATAGGCTTTTTTTGATTTTGGTATTATGGTATAATTTGTGTATAGTAGAGAAGTTTAAGGGATGGCTGGATAGATTATGAATAATGATGTTAATGAAAATAGTTTGAGTAGTAAAAATAGATTATTGGAAATTATAAGTATAATAAAAAAATATAATGTTTTAGATGGAGTTTCTCCAGTTGAACTTAGACAGATGTTGGAAGAATTAGGACCTACTTTTATTAAAATAGGGCAGATATTGTCTAATCGACCCGATATGATTTCTAGCGAGTATATTTTAGAGTTATCCAAGTTAAGAAATGACGTTAAACCAATGAGTTATCAAGAAGTATTAGATATACTTAGTGATGAATATGATAAAAGATTATTTCAATTATTTATTTCAATAGATAAAAAGCCTTTGGGGAGTGCATCTATTGCTCAAGTACATAAAGCTATTTTAAAAAATGGTAATTCTGTTGTTATAAAAGTTCAAAGAAAAAACATTAAAGAAATAATGATAACTGATATTAAGTTACTTAGAAAAGCTCTAAAAATGTTACATATAGAGAAAATATTGAAAAATATAGTTTCTTTTGATGACATACTTGATGAGTTATTAAATACATCTTTAGAAGAAATGAATTTCTTATTAGAAGCTGAACATATTGAAGAATTTTATAATTTAAATAAAGAATTCCCATATATTAAAGTACCTAGAGTTAATAAAAAATTAACTACTGAGAAAGTTATAGTTATGGAATACATTGATGGTTATAAAATTGCTGATAAAGATATACTTACTAAAAATGGTTATGATCTTAATGAAATAGGTGAAAAATTAGCAGATAATTTTATCTATCAAGCATTAGATTCTGGATTTTTTCATGCCGATCCTCATCCTGATAATATTATTATAACTAACGGTAAAATTGGTTATATTGATTATGGAATGATGGGAAGATTAAATAATAAAAATAAAGAATTGTTAAAACAATGTATGGTTGCTATATTTAATGATGATATAAAAGAAGTTGAAAGAATACTTCTAGTACTATGTGATTCGAATAAAGAAGTTGATCATATTAAACTGTGTAATGATATAGAACTTATTTTAGATAAAAATAAATCTGTTGGAATTAGAGAAATAAATATAACTAAGTTTGTAAATGACTTAATTAGTATGTTAGGTAATCATAAAATTAAGATTCCTAAAGATATTACAATGCTTGTTAGAGGAATCGTAGTATTAGAAGGAACTTTAGAAATAATTTGTCCAGATATGAGTTTAATGCAAGTATTTGAAAATAAATTGAAGGGAACAAGTATAAGTAAATATTTTAATAAGGATAATTTATTTAAGGAGTTAGGTTATTCTATTAACTCTTTGACTAGTTTAAATAGATTACCTAGTGATTTACATTCATTTTTTAAAAGTACTTCTAGAGGAGATACTAAATTTAATATTGAATTAGCTGATTCTAATAAGTACTTAGATAGATTTGAAAAAATGATACATAGAATTGTTGTATGTATATTGGATGTTGCTTTTATAATAGGTGCTGCTTTATTAGTTTCTAATGGAATAGAAACTAATGAACAAATATTTTTATTTTATTTGTTTTTTGTAGTAGGTTTAGTGTTAACTATATGGTTATTTATAAAGATGTATATAGATAAATTAAATAGAAATAAATAATGAAAGAGGGGAAGTAATTTGATAAAAAATGAAAATTTAAAAAATACAATATATATTACTTTCTTTTTATTTTCTTTTATAGCTTTTTTAATCTATTTATTATATTGCTATGCTTATTATGATAAATCTTTAGAAGAAACTTATTATAAAGAAATAGCTGATTATAATTATAATTATTTTTATGATAATTTAATTGATAAAGATGGCCTTGATAGAGAAGATTTTGATAAAACTGTTAAACTTATGACTTCAGTTAACGAATTAAAAAATGTATTTTATCTTTATTATAAGAATAGTGATATATATTCTTTAGAGGAGTTTTTAAGTATATATTATTATGGTGATTATAAAATTAGTAGTGATGATGTTGTTTTTTCTTTTAATGGTAAGACTAGTTTATTTAAGAGAAAAGCTATATTTTATGATGAAGTTCATTTAAATAATGGAGTGTCTAAAAGTACGTGGGGTGTTTTAAGAAATATTCAATTTAATGTTGAAGAGAATTCTACTTTAAAGGTTGATAATAATGAATTATCTTGTGATAATGGTGTATGTAAAGATTTTAAAATATTTGGTGGATTACATGAAATAATATATGAATCTAATAATTACCAATATTATGGAATAGTTAATGTTTCTAAAGATAAACAAGTTATTGATATTACTAATTTAGATAGTTTAGTTAGAATTGATTTAGTTACTGATGATTCTATTGTTATAGGAGATAATGTTGATGCTGAGGTGGAAATTGGTAGTTATAAATTATCTAAATGTTATTTAGATAGTGGATGTCCAACTACTAAGAAGACTTATTTGAAATTGTATAGTGATGGTTCTTGTGAGTTTTATACATATATTAATTTAGATAAAGCTGGAGATTATTATATAGGGAAATATAATATAGAAAATAATTTTCTTATTATGAATTTTGATAGTCATGTTTATGAAGTTTTTGATTATGATACTAAGCAATCAACTAATATAAATGGTAATATTGAAATAGAGATGAGATATAAAATAGAAGATGATGGCTCGTTAGTTAATGATTCTTATAAATTTGTATTTAACGGGGAATGATTTATTAAAAGAAGTTTTTAAAACTTCTTTTAATAAGTACAAATGTATGATATACTTTTTTGGAGGATGTGTATAAAATGTTTAATTATATAAAAGGGACTGTTGAGGCATATGGTTCGAACTATATTAGTTTAGAAAATAATGGAGTAGGTTATTTGATTTATGTACCTAATCCTTATGCTTATCAAGAAGATAAAGAATATAAAGTCTATATTTATAGTCATATAAGAGAAGAAGAATTTACTTTGTATGGATTTAAAACTGAGAGTGAAAGAGAATTCTTTTTAAGATTAATAAATGTTAAAGGAGTTGGTCCTAAATTAGCATTACCGATACTTGCTAGTCCTGTAGATAGTATTTATGATGCTATTGAAAGAGAAAATATTTTATATTTAACTAAATTTCCGAAAGTTGGAGATAAGGTTGCTAGACAAATTATTCTTGATTTAAAAGGTAAACTTGTTAGAAACGATGATTTATTTACTAACGATGGATTAGATGAGTTGATGGCTGTACTTGATAGTCTTGGTTATAAAAAAGGTGATGTTAAGAAGATTCTTCCACAGGTTGATGCTTCATTACCTATTGAGCAACAGATTAAAGATGCTTTAAAGCTATTGATGAGGTAGTTTATGATAATTGGTATTGATATCGATGATACTATATCTAAGACAAATGAAATGTTGATTAAAACTGCTTTATGGTATGATGAAAAATATGTTAAGGGTAAAGGTTTTAAAAACAAGAAAGCTTATTCTCTTATGGATATGTTTTATTGGAGTGTTTTAGATGTAGATAATTTTATGAAATATATAAGGAATAGTAAGTTTTTTTCTGAAGTAGAACCTATTTGTGAGGCAGCTAAATATATTGGAATGCTTAAAGATGAAGGTAACAAAATTATCTTTATTACTAGAAGAACTAATTCTTTAAAAGTTAAATTAACTACTATGAAATGGCTTAAGAAAAATGGATTTAAGTATGATAAGTTAATTTTAGGTGCTAAAAATAAAGGAGAAATATGTAATTTAGAAGGTGTTTCTTTCTTTGTTGATAATGATATAAAAAATATTTTGAATGTATCTGATTATGGTATTAAAACTGTATTAATGGGAGATGCTTATAATAAGGATGAGAATGAACTTGTTAGAGTTGAATCTTGGAAGGAAATTTATGATTTAACTAAGGAGGTTTTGAATAATGGGGAGAATAGTTGATGGAGAAAAAAGAGATGATTTAGATTTTGATCAAAGTATAAGACCTGCTTCGCTTGATGAATATGTTGGACAAACTGATATTAAAGAAAATTTAAAAGTATTTATAAAAGCTTGTAAGATGCGAGATGAAGTCTTAGATCATGTTTTATTGTATGGTCCTCCAGGTTTAGGAAAAACTACTTTAGCTCATATTATTGCTCATGAAATGGGAACTAATATTAGAACAGCGTCTGGTCCTTCAATTGAAAAAAGCGGGGATTTGGCAGCTATTTTATCTCAATTAGAACCAGGGGATGTACTTTTCATTGATGAAATTCATAGAATACCAAGATATATTGAAGAAATATTATATCCTGCTATGGAAGACTTTGTTTTGGATATTGTTATTGCTAATGGAGATGGAACTTCAAGAAATCTAAGAATTGATTTGCCACCATTTACTTTAGTTGGGGCGACTACTAGAGTTGGAGATATATCTGCTCCATTAAGAGATCGTTTTGGTATTACATCTAAATTAAGTTACTATACTGATGATGAATTATATCAAATAATTTGTCGTACTAGTAAAGTACTAGGAATGCCTATTGAAGAAAATGCTGCTCATGAGTTAGCTAGAAGAAGTAGAAAAACTCCACGTATTGCAAATAGATTATTTAAGAGAGTAAGAGATTTTGCTTTGGTATTTGAGCAAGATGTAATAGATGATGACATTACGAAGACTTCTTTAAAACGATTAAAGGTAGATGAAGATGGTCTTGATCAAGTTGATATTCAATACCTTGATGCACTGATCACGAAGTTTAATGGAGGACCTGTTGGTGCCCAAACAGTTGCAACTTCGATTGGAGAAGAGGTTACTACTATTGAGGATGTAGTTGAACCTTATTTATTACAAGAAGGGTTTGTAAAAAGAACTCCTAGAGGTAGAGTTGCTACTGAGAAAGCTTATAAACATTTAAATATTGAATATGATGAAAATAGTTCTAAATAGAGCTATTTTTATTTTATAGTTTTTTTGATATACTTTTGGTGATATGAGGTATGTTTATGGTTGATAATTGTTTTTTGAAATATATATTTATTTTTGTAATTATATTTTTGAATGTTGTGGTTGTTCATTTTTGTTTAATGCTTGGAAGTAATATAAACGATGAGAGCATTGAAGACTCTGAATGTGTTGTTACTTCTCTTAATCTGAAAGATAGAGATAATAATTATGTATTTACTAAGGAAGAGCAAGATACTGTTTGTAGGGAATGGAAAAAATTATCTAAAGAACATTATGGGAATGATGAAAAGTTTGACGCTGAGTATGTTATTTATATTAATGATGAACAATTTTCGATGGTTTGTGAACAGATTGTTGTTAAGTATAATGGTAAATATATATTACTTAATAATAATATAAATGAAGTTATTAAGAGAGTTTGTTATGCTGGAATAATTGAATGATTCTTCTTTGTTTTTTATGGTATAATTTATAATAGGAGTTGATGTAATGAAAGATAAAAAGAAAATTTTTATAATTATCTTAGTTGGAATTATTTTGTTAGTAGGCTGTTTTTTGGGAGGATATTTTTTAAGAGATAAGATAGGTTTTGTTTGTCCTAAAACTATTAAATGTGAAGAAAAAGTCCAATCTAAAGAAGATAATAATTTTATTGGGGTAATTATTGATTTAAATGCAAAGACAGAACGTTATGTTTCATTTGATTTTAGTGTTATTGATTCCTTAGAAACAGATTTTGAAATGGTTGATTTGGCAATATTAGGTAAATATGCTCTTGTAGTTGAAGGAAAAACTATTTGGTTTGATGATTTTGAAGGGTATGCTATGTATGATGGCAATCTTGTAAAATTGTCTGATAAAACATTAGAGAATATTTCTATGAATTTAAAAGAAACCGAAGGTTGTTGTTCTTGTTGTCCTGATTTAAAACCTGGTGAAGTTTGCATAGAACTTTGTTGCTCTTGTACTAAGTAAAATATAAAGTATTCACAAATAATAATTTTAATGATAAAATTATAGTGTACTTAGGAAGGTGTGTTATATGGAGGATAAAACCAGTTTATTCGATGTAAATGTCATTAAGAGAAAACTTATTGCTACTACTTTAAAAGAAGTTTTTGATGCTTTAAAAGAAAGAGGATATAATCCTATTAATCAAATTGTAGGTTATTTAATTAGTGGAGATCCTGGATATATTTCTAGTTACAAAGATTCTCGTAATAAAATATTGGAATTTGATAGAGCAGAAATTATGGCAATTATTTTGGAGGATTATCTAGATATATAATGAGATGTTTAGGTTTAGATTTAGGAACTAAGACATTAGGTCTTGCTATTTCAGATAAGACTAATATGATTGCATCTCCTTATAAAGTTTTGCGTTGGGATGGCGAAAATTACAATCTTCTTTTTAATGAATTAGATTTGGTTATTAATGACAATAATATTACTGATTTAGTACTTGGTTTACCCAAAAATATGAATAATACACTTGGTTTTGCTGCTGAAAGAAGCTTAAAATTTAAGGATGCTTTAGAAAGTAGATATGGTCTTGAAGTCAAGTTAATAGATGAAAGATTATCAACTATGGAAGCTACTAATTATCTTTTAGAGGCAGATATGAGTAGAAAAAAAAGAAAACAAGTTATAGATGGTGTAGCAGCAAGTATAATACTTGATACATATCTAAAAATGAAAGGAAATTAAAATATGAATGAAGAAAAAAAAGGTGTGTTTACAATAGTAAATGATGAAGGTAAAGAAGTTGAATGTGAGATACTATTTACATTTGATTCTGATGAAACAAAGAAAAGTTATATAGTATATACAGATAATACTTTAGATGATGATGGAAGTACAAAAGTTTATGCTTCTGTATACGATCCAACTGGCCAAAATCCTGCTTTAATGCCTATTGAAACCGAGAAAGAATGGTTAGTTATAGAAAATATTTTATCTTCAGTACAACAGAAAATTGATGAAGCTGGTTCTGAAGCTTAATAGATTATGAAAAAGAAAATAATAATTATAGTTGCAACTATATTTTCTTTTTTTGTAATAGGATTAGCGTGTTTAATAGTTTTTTATAATAGTGCCTTAAAAGCTGTTGATGGTAGTGGAAGTAGTGTTAAAAACATTACATTTACTGTTAATAATGGTGTTAGTTCGAGAATGGTTGTTGATCAACTTTATAAAGATGGGCTTATTAAAAGTAATTATGCTGGTTATGTCTATTTGTTTTTAAATAACGGTTTTGTTTTGCAAGCCGGTGTTTATAATCTTAATACGTCAATGTCTTTTGAAGAAATCATTAAGACTATTAGTAATGGTGATGTGATAGATAATAGCATTTCTGTTACTTTTATTGAGGGTAAAAGAATTACTAATTATGCTAAAGTTATTGCTGAAAAATTCGGATATAGTGAAGAAGAAGTATTAAATACTATAAATGATAAAGAATATTTAGAAGAACTTATAGATAATTATTGGTTCTTGACTGAAGATATATTAAATGATAAATTATATTACGCCCTTGAAGGATATTTAGCTCCTGATACTTACTATTTTGAAGAAAATGCTAGTATTAAAGATATTATTGAGAAGTTGTTAGATGTTACTTCTGAAAAACTAAAGAAATATGAAAATGATATTAATAATAGTAATTATTCATTACATGAGCTAATTACAATGGCTAGTATTGTAGAACTTGAAGGTTCTAATAGTGATGATAGAAGTGGTGTAGCTGGTGTCTTTTATAACAGACTTTCAGCTGGTTGGAGTTTGGGTAGTGATGTTACAACATATTATGCAGCACAAATTGAAATGAGTGAAAGAGATTTAACTCAAGCGGAACTAGATGATGCTAATGATTATAATACACGCTCTGTTACAATGGCTGGTAAGTTACCTGTTGGTCCTATCTGTAATTCAAGTTTAGAATCAATTATTGCGGCAATTCAACCTGAAGAACATGATTACTTTTATTTTGTTGCTGATAAGAATATGAAAACATATTTTACTAAAACTTATAGTGAACACGTTTCTGTTATAAACGAATTAAAAAATAAAGGTTTATGGTATACATATGAATAAGGTGAGATAATGAGAGAAAAAATTATTGAAATGGAAGAGTATGCAAAAGAGCATAACGTTCCTATCATTGAGAAAGATTCTATTGCTTTTATAATGAAATTTATTAAAGCTAATGATGTTAAAGATATTTTAGAAATTGGAAGTGCTATTGGGTATTCTGCTATATTAATGGCTTCTGTAAAAGATGATGTAAAAATCACTACTATTGAACGTGATGAAACTAGATATATGGAATGCTTAAAAAATGTTAAAAAATGTGAAATGCAGGAGAAAATAAATGTAGTTTATCAAGATGCGTTGGAAGTTAATTTATCTGGTGTTTCGTATGATTTGATATTTATAGATGCTGCTAAAGGACAATATACTAAATTTTTTGAAAAGTATAAATATTTTTTAAAGCCTAATGGAGTTATTATATCTGATAACTTAAAATTCCATGGTCATGTTGGTAATAGAAATAATATTGCTAGTAGAAATTTAAAACAATTAGTAGGTAAAATTGAAAATTATATAGATTTTTTAAAAGAAAATGAAGAATTTGAAACTAAATTTTATGATGTTGGAGACGGCTTATCTGTAAGCATTAGAAAAAATGATATCTAAGGTACTAATTTACGTAGATGATTTAAATCATATTGATGATTATAGAAAAGCAGGAGTTTCTGCTTTTCTTTTTGGTTTAGAAGGATATTGTGTTGGTTATAAGACATATTCTTTGGAAGAAATAGAGAAAATTGATGTTTCAAATAAGTATATAATTTTAAATAGGATTTTAGATTGTAATGATGTTGATAATCTTAGAAATATTTTACCGAAGTTTGCTAATATAAAGGGGTTAGTTTTTGAAGATATTGGTGTATATAATATGATTCATGATATGGGGTTGGATTTGGAAATGATTTTGTTTCAAAATCATTTTGGTACTAATTCTTATTCTGTTAATTTTTGGCTAGATAGAGTAGATAGTATGTTTATTAGTAATGAAATTACTAAGAGTGAAGTTAGTACTATTGTTAAAAATGTTAGTAAACCTGTTGTACTTCATTTGTTTGGCTATAATCAAGTTATGTATTCTAGAAGATTATTGTTAACTAATTGGAGTGAAGAATTTGATATACCTAATAAGAATTCTAATGTTATTACT
>CAZJHG010000009.1:0-40428 GCA_964545885.1 uncultured Muribaculaceae bacterium
TTAGCCTTATAGGCGTCAGAGAAAAACCACTAGCTAGGCTAGTGGATTATTTTTTGATATAATGAAAGAGAGGTGATTATATGATAATTCCAAAGTATTTAAATAATGGTGATATTGTAGGTGTTACGGCTTGTAGCTGTGGAGTACTTAGAAAAATAGATAAGTATGAAAAGAGTGTTAAGAATTTTGAAAAGAACGGATTTAAAATAATTGAAACAAATAATGTAAGAACTGATGGAGTGGTTAGTAGTGATAAAGTAACCAGAGCTAGGGAATTGGAAAGTTTATTTTTAGATAAGAATGTTAGTATGGTAGAAATAGCTAGTGGTGGAGATTTTTTGTATGATATGTTAGATGAAGTTGATTTTAGTATACTTAGAGATAATGTTAAATGGCTTGCTGGAAGTAGTGATCCAACAAGTTTACTTTACATATTAACTACTAACTATGATATTGCTACATTGTATAGTCCTTGTAATATGGCTGGGTTTAGTGCAGATGATTTACATCAATCTTATTTAAATTATTTTGAAATATTGAAAGGTAATTTGGTTAAACAAGAGAAGTTTCCTTATTATGAAAATAGTGAGATAGATGATTTATTTGACCAAGAAAATAATTGGATTAATTTAAACGGTGATGTAGATGCGGAAGGTATTTTAATAGGTGGTTGTATTGAAGTCATAAAAGATATTATTGGTACTAAATTTGATAAGACTAATGAGTTTTTAGAAAAATATAAGAGTGAAGGTATCATTTGGTACTTTGATGTATTCAATATGACTAGTGAAAGTCTTTATAATACTTTGTTACAATTTAAGAATGCTGGTTGGTTTAAGTATACTAAGGCTGTAATTTTTGGTAAGGTAAAATATCCAAGTTCATTTACAGGTTTGAAGTATGAAGAGGTTGTAAAAAGTGCGTTACCTGATATGAAAACTATTTTTAACTTTGACGTTGGCCATGTAAAGCCATCATTTACGATGATAAATGGAATGAAAACTAAAGTTGTTAGCAATGGCGATGAAGGATATTTGGTTTATAAGTCTTAATTTTTTAGAATTTTTTGTATGTAGAACGAAGTGCATCACGATTAAAAAGTGGTGCTTTTTTCTTGACAAAGATATTCGGGGGGGGTAAACTATTATTATAGATAGTAGAGGAGTGTAGTATAATATGAAGAAAAAAAGAAATGTGTTTTTTTTATGTTTTCTGATATTGATGATGTGTCCATTATTTGTTTTTGCAAAGAATGATGTAGTTATCAATAGTGTTGAAAATTTATATGAAAATGAAAGTGGAATTGTTTTTAATCAGGGAGAAAATAAGAATGTCGTTTTTAATGATATTGGTCAACAATTCAAGTATAAGATTGTTTTAGAAAATACTTCTAAGAAGTCTGTTTATGTTCAAAATATAGAATTATCTAAGCCATCTGAAGAATTTATGGATTACTCTGTTTCAGGTATTTCAGTTAGTGAGGAATTAAAAGCTGGAGAGAAAAAAGAAGTATATGTTACTTTGGAATCTTTAGCAGATAAAGGTTATGGTTATAATTTTAATGACCTATTAGAATTAGAAGTTATTTTTAATGATGTATCAAATCCTGGTACTGTAGATTTAATTCTTATTATAGTTTTATTATTTGTAGTTTCTGGTGTTGCATTTGTTTTTGTTAGTCGTAAAAAAGCATCACTTTTAGTACTTTTAGTAATGTTCAGTGGTGTTTTATATGTTAAGGCTGATGATGTTATAAAAGTTAATTTTGATTCTTTTGTATCATTTAAATCTCAAAATGTTTTAGAACCTACAGGTATTTATTATGTACAAAAAGATAATGAAGTATCGGAAGATGGCTCAATAGTTACTTATACTGATAAATCACGTGATATTAGTTTGGCAAAAGTTGTTGATGTGTGGAAATATTCAAGTAGCATAAAACAAATTTTTATAGAAAATGAAATTCGTGAAATTAAAGATTATGCTTATAAATTTGATATAAGTGAAGAAAAAAATGGTAAGGTATTTGCTTATTTAGTAGAAAATAAAGAGGATAGTTCATTATATGATTGTTACGTAATGGCGAATGGTTTAGTATATGCAAATGAAAATTCTCAAGGATTATTTGCTAATATGAGTTTAATTCAAAAAATTAACAATTTAAGTGGTATAGATTTTAGTGAAACTACAAATATGGCAATGTTATTTTATGGTTGTACTAATTTAGTTGAACTTGATCTTTCAACATTTGATACTTCAAATGTAGATGATATGAGTAGAATGTTCCAACTTGATAAGTCGTTAAAAAAATTAGATGTATCTTCTTTTGATACTTCAAGTGTAACTGATATGTATAGAATGTTTGCTTCTACATCAAGTATTACTAAATTGGATGTTTCAACATTTGATACTTCAAATGTAGAGAATTTCTATATGACATTTGGTTCTATGACTTCTTTAACTGAGTTAGAATTGGGAGATTTTAAAACCGATAATGCGACTAGTACTTCAGCTATGTTTTATAATTTACCTAATTTAACTGAGTTAGATGTATCATCATTTAATACATCAAAAGTAAAAGATATGAGTTTAATGTTTGCTGGTCATCCTACTGGAGATCAAGCATATTCAGGTTTAACTAAGATAGTTGGATTAAATAATTTTGATACTTCAAATGTAACTGATATGAATGCTATGTTCCAGTTAGATACCGAGATTCCAGAATTAGATTTAACTTCATTTAATACTAAAAAGGTTACTAATATGAGAGCTATGTTTAATAGTTGTTATAGTTTTAATAAGCTTGATTTAAGTAGTTTTGATTTCTCAAGTGTTAAAGATATGACAGCAATGTTTTATTATGTCGGTTGGGATAACAGATTTAATGGTGTATATTTTGATATCGATATTTCTGGCTTTGATTTTGTTAATATAAGTGATGATGTTATTGATGATTATCTATTTGATGAGCGTGCTTCTTATGATCGTTGGGCGCCAATTGTATTAGTAAAGAATTTTGATAGCAAAAATTGGGTTTATTTTGGGAATGGATATCGTGTAGCCTCTAATAAAGTACTTATTAAGAACTCAACCTCTGAAGGAGATGCTGGTGCTGGTAATTATGATGTATCTGGTGTTACTCAAATAGTTGATGGTAAGTATTATAGTGCTATAGGTGATTAAGAATTGTGAAGAGATTATGAAAATTTATTAATCTCTTTTTTATTTGTTGCATATGTTAAATTCAGGAGTTATAATTTAATAGTTCGTTACCGAACTAGTTGAGGTGAGTTGTATGGAGAAGTTACCTTTAATTTATGAAATAAAGAAAATAAATGGCGATATTTTTCGAGGTATTTCGAATAGGTATAAGAGGTTAAATGTTGATATAACACCAGTACAAGCTAAGATACTGTTATTCTTACACAAAAGCGATAAACTATTGTGTCAAAAAGATTTAGAAAAACCACTAGCTTGTAATAAATCAACATTATCAGCAATATTAAATGGGATGGAAAAAAATGATTTATTAACTAGACAAGTTAGTGAAAATGATTCTAGAATTAACTATTTAGTAATAACTGATAAAGGCTTAGAAATGATAGACTTCTTAAAAGAAGATAGAATTTATACAGAAGAAGTGTTAGCTGATGGTATTACAGATTCGGAATTTACAACTTTTATGCAAGTAGTCGGTAAGATAAGAAAGAATATAGAAAGGATTTAAAATATGTTTAAATTATTGAAAAATTTATCTAAAAAAGAAATTGTTTATGCTTTAATTTGTATTTGTTTAGTAGCTGGTTCAGTATGGTTAGAATTAAAAGTTCCTGATTATATGAGTGCTATTACACAACTTGTACAAACTGAAGGCAGTAAAATGTCAGAAATATTAGAACAAGGTGCTTATATGACAGGATGTGCTTTTGCTAGTTTGATTTGTAGCATTGTTGTTGGATATTTTGCAGCACGTGTAGCTTCTAGTTTTTCAGCTAATATAAGAAAGAAAATATTTGAAAAAGTTGAAAATATGGGAATTGCTGAAATAAAGAAATTCTCTACTAGTAGTTTGATTACAAGAACTACTAACGATGTTACACAAGTAGAAATGTTAATTGGTATGGGCTTACAAGCTATGATAAAAGCGCCAATTATGGCAGTATGTGCTGTTATGAAAATATTAAATAAGGGCCTTGAATGGTCAATACTTACAGCTTGTTGTGTAGCAATATTATTGTTTGTAGTAGCTTGTTTAATGGCTATTGTATTACCTAGATTTGAAAAAGTACAAAAATTAATTGATAAAATTAATGGAGTTACAAGAGAAAACTTATCTGGTATTAGAGTAATTAGAGCATTTAATGCAGAAAAATATCAAACTAATAAGTTTAAAGATGTTAATGATGAATTAACCAATATGCAATTATTTAATCAAAGATGTTTCTCTATTATGAGTCCAGTTATGAACTTAGTTATGCATGGTTTAACACTTGGTATATATATAATAGGAGCTATTTTGATACAAGAAGCTGGTATGCTAGATAAAATTAATTTATTTAGTAATATGGTAGTATTCTCAAGTTATGGAATGCAAGTTATTATGTCATTCTTAATGCTTGCTATGATATTTATGATGGTACCTAGAGCACAAATTTCTGCACGTCGTATTAACGAAGTATTAGAAGAAAAGATAAGTGTTGTAGATGGTAAGTTTGATGATGAAACTAAAGAACTTGGTACTGTTGAATTTAAAAATGTTTCATTTAAGTATCCAGATGCTGATGAGTATATTTTAAAAAATATTTCATTTAAAGTTAATAAAGGAGAAACTATTGCATTTATAGGTTCTACTGGTAGTGGTAAATCTACACTTATTAATTTAGTACCTAGATTTTATGATGTAACTGATGGTGAAGTGTTGGTGGATGGTGTAAATGTTAAAGATTATACACAAGAAGCTTTACATAATAAGTTAGGTTATGTTCCTCAAAAAGCAGTTATGTTTACTGGAACTGTTTCAAGTAATGTAAGTTATGGGGATAATGGTAAAGGTGAAATAAGCGAAGAGAAAGTTAAGGAAGCTATTAAGGTAGCACAAGGTACTGACTTTGTTGAAAAAATGGATAAGCAATATGAAGCTCATATAGCTCGTGGAGGTACTAATGTATCTGGCGGTCAAAAACAAAGACTGGCTATAGCTAGAGCAATTGCTAGAGATCCAGAAATATATATATTTGATGATTCATTTTCAGCACTTGATTATAAGACAGATGCTACATTAAGAAAAGAATTAAAAAAATATACTAAAGATGCTACTAGTATGATAGTTGCTCAAAGAATTGGAACAATAATTAATGCTGATAAGATAATTGTTCTTGACGAAGGTGAATGTGTTGGTATGGGAACTCATAAAGAGTTACTAAAAACATGTGAGGTTTATAAGGAGATAGCTTTATCTCAATTATCAAAGGAGGAATTGGAAGATGCCTAGACCTGGTGGACGTGGACCTAGAGTACAAGAAAAGTCGAAAGACTTTAAAGGTTCAATGATGAGATTATTTAAAAATTTGAAACCATGGAAATATCTAATGGGATTAGCTTTAGCATTAGCTATGATTAGTTCTATTCTTTCATTAATTGCTCCTGATAAGTTGTCTGATTTAACAGATACTGTTACAGCAGGAATAAAACCTAATACAGATAAGCTACAAGAAATTGGTGAAGCTATTGGAGAAAATATAGCTTCAGATACTTTGCAAATTAAGATGATGACATTGTTTACTGATGTAGAAATGAGTCAAGAAGAAATGCTTGAAGTTCAAGATATACTTAGTAAAATGGCTACAGATAAAGAAAATGCTAGTAGTTTAATGTTATCTTTACCTGATAAAGTTTTAGTGTATTTAATGGATGATATAGAAATAGATGGTGTTTATATTACAGCAGAAGACCAAGTAGAAATGTTAAAATTATCTACTCAAATGGGGACTGAAACTGGTACTGAAAAAGCATTAGGTTTAATAGATGAATTACCAGAATCTGTTTATAGTTTAGTTAAACCTTCTATTGATATGGATAAAGTAAAATCAATTTCTATATTAATGGGAATTCTTTATGTATTAAGTGCTTTATTTGGTTTTATTGAAAGTTATTCACTTACTACTGTTTCAAATAAATTTGCTAATAAGTTAAGAGATAGTATTAGTAAGAAGATTAATAGATTACCACTTAAATATTTTGATACTCATGAAACAGGAGATGTTTTATCTAGAGTAACTAATGATGTTGATACTGTTGCACAGAATTTGAATAATAGTTTGTCTACATTAGTTAGTAGTATTACTTTATTTGTTGGTTCTATTATAATGATGTTTGCAACTAACTGGGTTATGGCTATTACAGCAATACTTTCTAGTGTGTTAGGTTTCGTGTTGATGTTTACTATTTTAGGTAAGTCTCAAAAATATTTTAATCAAAAGCAAGAAGCTTTAGGAGATATGAATGGATATATTGAAGAAATGTATTCTGGACATAATGTAGTTAAAGCATATAATGGTACTAATGAAGCGTTTGCTGAATTTAAAAAACTTAATAATAGACTTTATGAAACTAATAGAAAGAGTCAATTCTTATCTGGAATGATGCATCCTATTATGGGATTTATTGGTAACTTTGGTTATGTAATGGTTTGTATAGTTGGAGCATTACTTACTATGAATGATGTTATATCATTTGGTGTTATTGTAGCGTTTATGATTTATGTAAGATTATTTACTAATCCATTATCACAAATTGCTCAAGCTATGAGTAGTTTACAATCTACTGCTGCTGCATCTGAAAGAGTATTTGAGTTCTTAGATGAAAAGGAAATGTCTGATCAAAAAGATAAGAAAAAGAGACTTAATAGATCTAAAGTTAAGGGAGAAATTGAATTTAAGAATGTTAAATTTGGTTATGATGCAGGAAGGACTATTATAAAAGATTTTAGTGTTAAGGTTAAACCTGGACAAAAGATTGCAATTGTTGGACCTACGGGTGCAGGAAAGACAACAATGGTTAATCTACTTATGAAATTCTATGAAATTAATAATGGTCAAATTTTAATTGATGGTGTTTCAACTAGTGAATTAACTAGAGAAAATATTCATGATTTATTTATAATGGTATTACAAGATACTTGGTTATTCGAAGGTACTATAAGAGATAATATTAGATTTAATAAAGAAGATGTTTCTGATAGAGAGATATGGGAAGCTTTAAGAACTGTTGGTGTTGATCATTTTGTTAAGACATTACCTGGTGGACTTGATTATGTAATAGGTGATAATGATACTATTAGTCAAGGTCAAAAACAATTACTTACTATTGCACGTGGTATGATAGAAGATGCTCCATTCTTAATTTTAGATGAAGCAACAAGTAACGTTGATACAAGAACTGAAGAATTAGTTCAAAAAGCGATGGATAAATTAACTGAAGGAAGAACTTCATTTATAATTGCTCATAGATTATCAACAATAAAAAATGCTGATGTAATATTAGTTATGAATGAAGGTAATATAATTGAACAAGGTAACCATGAGGAATTAATGGAACTTGGTGGTTTCTATGAGAAGTTATATAACAGTCAATTTGAGAAGACAATGTAAAAGTTGTCTTTTTTTATGATATAATTGTCATGATAGTAGGTTTGATATTATGCAAGATAAAATTGAAAAGTTAAGACAACAATATTTTGAATCAGCTTTAAGTGTTGAAGTAGAAGATTTGTATTCTATTTTGCCTTCGCCATCTTTTTCTAATTTTTCAGCTATTATTTCAGGAGTTATAGATGCTCTGATAGCTGAAATAAAGGAATATAGGGAAATTTTAAATGAAAGTACAGGAGAAGAATATAATCAATATTATGCAGAATTTATTGAATTAAATTCAAAACTTGAAGTATGTCAAAATATATTACATGATTATTTATTAAATACTTCGGAAGAAAAGGTTGACGAAAGTAAAAAAATTAATATAATATTCGGTGTTACACCACTGGGGAATATTGCGTTCTTAAATGATTTAAAAAGAAATGTTGATGTTCATTATTATCCAGAAATTTTAACGTTGTTGGATACATTAGAAAGTGGTGTTTTTGTTAATAATTCTGAGAAAATAAATAAATTTAATTCAAATAATAAGCCATTATCTGGAGTTGTTGAATTAAAAGGATTTCAATTGAGATTATTCTTTAAACAATTACCTAATAATATTGTTTATGTAGAGATGCTTAGAGTAAAAAAAGATACTGCTTCAGCTAAAGATGTTAATGAACCAAGTAAGAGAGTGGCATTGCTTGCTCAAGATTATGAAGCAGTAAAAAGAAGAATAAAAAATAACGACAGAGTAGAAGATTTAATCATACAAGGAGAAGAAGACTTACGTGTTGTTAGAGAATTCATTAATCAAGAATTAAATAGAGAGAAGAATATAGATGGAAAGTAAAATTAGAACTAGGTTATTAGAAATAAAAAAGAAAAGTGCAATAACTAAAACTACAATGTCTTATGTTAATACAATATCTGAAATGTTTTTAAATGATATGACTCTTTTTGAATATATTTGTGAACTTTATGGTTTAACAGATGATGAATTACTTAATTTATTAAATAATTGTGATTATAAATATGTTGCACTTTTTGATGAAATGTTACATGATATAGATGAAAAAAAGATGAATAATATAGAAGAAAGTAATCAATTAAGTCGTTAGTTTATCTAATGACTTTTTTATGGTATAATTTTTCTAGAATTGAGATGATACTATGAAGAAAGTAAATATTAAAGATGTAGATGTTACTGAGGTAGAAGAAGGTACTAAGAAATTTAGTGTTAAAAAGTTAGTACTTTTGATATTAGTAGTTATAACTACATTAGTGGGTATATTTTTTTGGTCAACAGAAACTAGATGGAATGCTGAAATAGTAGATTATAATGAAATACTTTATTATGGACAAGAAGAAATAAAAATAGATGAATTAATTGGATTTTATGGTAATGAAGTTGATACTAATATAAGTGATACTGATGCAATACTTATGTATTGTAGTAGTCAATATGGTGGAACTTGTGTTACAGGGGACTTTAATAATACATTTGAAAATTTATTAAGGGATTCTAGTATAGTAATTAATATAGTTATTTTAATTGATTTAATTTTATTATTAATTATGTTTAGTGATAAAGTTTTTAGTAAAGTTAAAACTTATGTAATATTTGGAATAGTATTGGTATATGGACTAGTAAATGTTGGTTTTGTAGTATATGATTTTGCTGATTATTATTCATTTGTTAATGATAGTAAAGATGTAGTGACTGGTTATGTAGTAAGAAAAATTGTTACTGAAAATAAAAATGAATATTATCCTGTTGTTGAATATGTAACAGAACAAGGAGAATTTACTAATTATATATTATCTTCATATAGTGGAGAAGTCAGTAGTGAACATACTGATAATAATAAAATAACTATATATTATGATAAAGTTGATAATAGTGTATGTACTATAAAACAAGATTTGAAGAAATATTTATTGCCTTTAATAGTAGGTTTATGTTATGTAATATTATCAATTGTTTTTGTAGTAAGAAGTAATAAGATGGTAAAGAATATGGATGATACTAAGTAAAAAAGAAGAACTAGCTTGGAATACTGTGTGGTGTTTCTGAGTTGGTTTTTTGTTTTGTTAAAGTGATGATATATATTTATAAAATGAAGTATTTATAGAAAATAACTTTGCAGTATGGTATAATTTTTATGATAGTAGGATAGTGGGTTGGTTAACATGAAAAAAATGTTACAATTTATGATTATACTTATTATAATGGTTATTCCGTTTTTAGTTAGTGCTGAAGAAATAGAATCTAAAGTATCTTCTGTTAATGGTATTGTTGATATATTACAAGTAGGGAAGGTTAATGTTACTAATGTTGGATATACACGTTATAAAAGTTTACTTGCGTCTGGTAAACCAGGTGTTTCTTTTAATGGAATAATAGCTAATGATTATACACGAAATGTTGATTTTAAAATAACTTTAAATATTTATAACAAAGAAATGAATGTATTAAAAAAACTTACAACTACTTGGAATATACCTGCTGGTAAAAGTATTAACTATGAACAACTTTTATATGAAGAAGAACTAGGGGTTAGTTTAGATAATATTGCTTATTATTCATTGTCAGCTGAAATTGAATCTGATGTGGATATTCTTGAGGGTAGACAAACTTCTAAATATTATTTAGAAAACTATGTTGTTATGGTTAATGTTTTAAATAATAACGTTTATGAAGTACAAGAAAATTTTAAAGCTACTTTTACATCAAGTGTAATACCTGTAAATAATAAAATATCTTTTAGACATAAATATGTTAGAGAAGATGGAACACATGTAAATAAAAGAGCTATCATAAGTAATATATATATAGATGATTATTATACTTTAACTACAGAAGAAGGAAATAGATTATTAAAAATTGGTCTAGAAGATAATGATATTTCTTCTAAGGATTATCAAATTAATTATAATTATAATGTGGGTAAAGATACTTTGAAAAATAATGATGAGTTTGTCTTTTATTTAATAAATAATAATTTTGTAAAAATAGATGGCCTTGATTTTAAAATTACAATGCCAAAAGAATTTAACAAAGAGAACATTCAATTTATTGATTCTAATGGAATAGAAGTTGATAATGTTGAATATGAAGTTAAGGATAATGTAATTATTGGTAAAATAAGGGGTGTTATAACTGCTGATAGTTCATATGCTATTAGAATTATATTGGATGATAATTACTTTATTAATTGTTCATCTAATATAAGTGGTTTAACTATTGTATCAGTTATTATTCCAATATTATTTATTATAATAGCTATGTTAATATGGTTTATTAACAAAAAGAATAATGAAAGTATATCTTATAATAGTGTATATTTTAATGAAAAAATTAATAGTTTAGAATTAGGTTATTTATATAATGGATTTGTTAAAGATAATGATATTGCATCTTTGTTATTTTGTTTAGCCAATAAAGGATATATAGAAATAATAAAAAATAAGAAGTCTTATAAAATAGTAAAAAAACGTGAATATGATGGAAATGATAGAGTAGAAATGTCATTTATGAAAGAATTATTTTTTGATAAAGATGAAATTAACCGAAAAGAACTGCTAATGTCTTTGACATATTTAAGTGATGTTATAAAAGTAAAACTTAATAATAAAAAGAATCGTAAAAATAAAATATTTGCTCATCCAATATTTAACTATAAAATATTATTCTGGGTAATGATATGCTTAATAGTAATAGTTAATACAATTAATATTTTAATAGAATATCAACCTAGTGTAATATTATTTAATGTTATAGCTTCTACTATTGGATATGTAATTTTATTAAAGGGGTTATTAAGTAAAAATAAAATAATAGAGAAAGTATTATATAGTTTGGTAGCTTTAATAATGATAGTTTCTCCTATTGTACTTACTTCGTATAAAGCTTTTATACAAGATAGTTTATATTTATTATCTTATATTATAGGTATAGTTGTTATTTTAGTTATTGCTTGTATTGAGAATACTTTAAGTAATAGGACAAGTTATGGAAATAGAATGTTAAGTAAGATTGTCTCTTATAAGAAATATTTAAATAATGTTAGTGATAAGGAAATTGATAGAGAAATTAAAAATAATAATATGTGTTTGTATGAAGTATTACCTTATACTTTAGTACTTGGTATATCTGATAAATGGATAGATAAATTTAGAGATAAAAATATTAATAAACCTAATTGGTATATAGTAGATAAGTTTAATTTAGATGAGTTTTATTTAGATGTTATGAATATTTATTCTGATGTTTTTATAGCTTTAAAAAATAACGGAAGTAAAGAATAAATAATGTGATATAATGGATTTTATAAAATAGGTGGTGTGGCTGTGAATAGAGGTAAAAAAACTAAGTTTGATATTGGTGATGAAGTTACAATTTTAAATAATCATAAAATTGGTACTATTAAGAATGTTATATCTTATTTAGGAGATGGCGATAATATTTATTTGGTTAATGTTGATGGTGTAGATAAAAGTTATGTAGAATCTAATTTGAGATTAACTAGAAAAAAGAATATTGTTTTAAATGTGGATATAAAAGAGATAGGTATTAACTTTATGATTGAAGATCGCTTTAATGAAATAATTAATACTTTGAATTTAAAAGAGCCTGCCAATGATAAGGAGCAATTAGTTAATGCATGTAAATTACAACATTATTTAGTTGTGAATAATGATGTTGATGATGAAATAATGAATATAGGGAATAGTGTTTTAAAGAATCAGTTATATCATGGTTTAATTAATGGAGAAACTGATCCTATTAGTAATTCATATATATTTAGTGAAATATTGCGAAAAGTTGGTATGAAAGTACTTAATGTTGTATTGAAGTTACAAGATGCTAGTTTTTATGTAGCTAATTTGGTTCTTGTAGGAGATGAATATTATTATTTTGATGTTACTTTGGAAAGAGAAATATATAGAAAAAATGGAATAAAAGAAAATGATTTAATATTATGTGCAGCTGCTTTAGGAAAAGAAAGTTATGAGCAATTTTTTAAGCCTTTATGTTTAATTGATTTTGATGATAGATTGGCACCGAATAAGTTACCGATAAATATATCTAGAAGAGATATAGATATTGATTTGGTAAGTAAGTTATTAAGTTTGGAAATTAACAATGATAAATAATAAATTGTTGATAGAATTATTTGGAGAAAAATTGTCATCTTTAATGAAAGAAATAGTCGATGAATTTGAAATGTTAGATTATGATGACAATCAGATAATGAATGTTTTAAAAAATTATAATGAATCTGTAAGAATGGGTATATATCTAATTGCTTTACAACGTAATTTAAGTAAAATAGCTTGTAGGATTAATAGAGTTAATAAAAAAATAAATAGTACTAGAGTAGAGAGTTTCTTAGAAGCTTATGAAAATGGGAATGCTCAAAAATTTTTGAATACATTGGGTAAAGGAGATAAGATTTCTTTGATGTCTGACTTAGGCATTGATTTACCTTTGGAAGAAAGAATCAAGTTATCAAAAAGAAAATTAGATTATTATACTATAATAAGTAATTCAATTATGGAGGAGCAAATGATGGATACTAGGGATGGTATTGATACTTTTTTAAAGCATAAGAAAGATATTAAAAAAGCTTAAGATTAAGCTTTTTTTTGATATAATGAAAGAGGTGATAGTATGAGTGATTTATTAAATAAAGTAGAAAAATCTACTAAGTATGTTAGTGATAATTCTAAACATGTAAAAATTAACTATGATAGAATTGATGAAATAATTAAAAGTGGAGAGTTTGATAATACTAGTTATTGGTTAGATTCTAATCCTTTTGGATTGCTTGATATGGGAGTGCGTGATGTTGTTAATTTTTTACTTATTTATCATACAGTAGGAGATTATTCATTTTGGGGAGAATCTAAATGGGAAATAGATACAAGTGATGGTAAGTTGGATGGTTCTTATGCAATAATGTATTTATTAATCGAGAGATTTAAAACTAAAAAAGATTTTAATATGTCATATGAAGAATTTAATGATTTATTAAAAGGCAATGTGGAAATTCCTTTATTGAAAGAGAGATATGATTGTTTAGTAAAAATGAATGAATATTTGGATAGTATTGTTAAGGATTTTTATGATGAAATAAAGAATACGAATGATGATATTGTTTTACTTGATTATATTGTTAATAATTTAGATTATTTTGATGATGAATGTGATTATGGTAATGAGAGAATTTTCTTTTATAAAAGGGCACAACTTATTACATCAGATATTTTACATGCTAGAAAAATATTAGAAGGTATTGAAGTTGATTATTCTCATTTAAGAGGATGTGCAGATTATAAGATTCCTCAAGTAATGAGATGTTTGGATATGCTAGAATTTGATGAAGAGTTATCTAAATTAGTTGATAATAAAGTTGAGATTGAATATGGCAGTGAGATGGAAGTAGAAATAAGAGCTAACAATTTAGTGGTAATAGATTATATTTATAAAAAGTTAGATGGTAAAGTATCAAGAATGGATATTAATGATTATATATGGCTATTGGGTCAAGATAAAAGTAAAATGGTAAAACCTTATCATAGAACTAGAACTATATATTATTAGGAGATATTATGTTTATAAAATTTGATAAAGAAATAAATACTGTAGATGAATTAGAAAAATATTTAGCAGAAAAGAATATTAAATTACCAGAATATAGATGTGCTGTTATAGCATTGATTCTTGATAAAGATAATAGAATTTTATTACAAAGAAGAGGACCTAAGTCGAGAGATGAATTTAATAAATTAGAAGATATAGGTGGAGCTTTTGAAGATAGTGATTCAACTTTTAGAGAAGCTATGAATAGAGAGATAATTGAAGAAGTAGGAGATAAAATTAATTATACGATTGATAGTTTAGTTGGTGCTTCTTTAGTTAATAAGTATGATTCACGAACAGATAGTTATGTTAATTGGTTATTTTTATTATACAAGTGTACTTATGTAGATGGAAAACTTATGATAAATGAACCTGGTAAGTGTTTGGGCTATGAATTTTATAGATATGAAGAGTTACCTAAGGATGAAGTAGCTATAACTACTTTAGAATTTTGGGATTTTTATTATAGTAAAAAAGATACATTTTTGTGATCTATCTTTTATTGTGCGTCAACTATTTCAAAAGTGATTATTGTTGGTATTTTTCGACCAGTTTCTTCTTTATATGCAGGAGTTAAGACTGTTTTATGAAAGACTGTTTGTGTTGAGCTACCACCATCTAAGTTGTAAGCTATTTTAACATTTAATTTAAATAGTAATTCTCTTACTTCTTCGAAAGTCATACCTGGTTCTAAAACTGTTAGGACGAAATAATCATGGTTATCATATTGACCAATTATTTGCCTTGGATGTTTGTCGTAACTTCCATATGGACATATTTCATCTACGCCGGTTATTTTTTTATGATTTAAAATTAGTGGGACAAATCCCATGACAGCATCAACACAATCATCATCGATAATATCTTGTCCTGAACAAAGAGGATCGTATATTTTTAGATTGCCACGTTCATTAATTCCTAAGATATATAATTCTTCACGTTTGTCGCCACCATCGATTGGGTTTGTATGAATATATGTTTCGTTTTGGTCGATAATTATTTTTTTGTTTTTTATTAGAACACATTCAGGACATTTTGTTTTAGTATTAAAAATACCGGCATTGATTGCAAATAAAATTTCATCTTTTTTCATAAAATCTTTTAAAGATGTAGAATTTTTATAATCTGAACTAGTGGTGCGAACTTTAGGGAAAATTCTTTTGTTGTCATCGGTATATTTTGTTATTTTAGTAATAATGTATTTACATTTACTATTTTCATCATATTCCTCTTTGTAAGAAATATATTTTTTGTACTTGTCGAAGTTTAATTCATACATACAAGACATCCCCTTGAAATTTATGCGTTTATTATATAAGAATATGTTTTTTTAGACAATATTTTGAAAAGAAAAAAATAATATTTTACATAAGTTTTTTTGGATATGTAAAGTTAGTTTTTTTAGGATGAGTTCTTAATAGAATAAATGTTAATATTTAGATTTTATGACTGAATTAGATGATGAAAAATATATATTTTTTAAGAGAGTTAGTCTTGTTTATTTTATGGTATACTTTAAATGGTGATAGTATGAAATATGTTAAAGTAATGTTTGGTGATAAGTCTGGTGCTGATAGTGAGTTTCAATATAAAATTGGAGAAGTAAATGTTGCTAATAACTGGTATCCTAATGCTAAAACAGGAAGGGAATTTGGGGGATTTAATTATACTACAGAAGATTGTATTTTAAGATGGTTACATAGAGGAGATACTATTTATGATGTTTTAGTACCTGAGGATGCTGAAAATATTAAAATAGATGGAGCAACTACTATTTATAGAACTAATAAAATAATATTAAGTAATCCGAGTAAAATAGATGATAATAAAGCTTTATATTATTATAAAATATCTAATATCCCAGAGAAATCTTATTATAAAGCTTTGGCAGTTGTAAGTTTAATGAATTATAAAAATACTGCTTATGCGATAATAAGAGATAAAGTTAATCAGAATAATATAGTTGAAGTATTAAGTGAGTGGAATGATTTTATTTGGCATGATGATAAGGGTGACAGAAAAAGTAAGAATGAATTAATTAATGAAGTAGAAAGATATTTAAACGAAATAAAGTCTGATATATTAATTAGTAGATTTATTAATAAAGATATTTATAGAAAGGTGTTAACAAGTGATAAAGTTATTAACATAACTGGAGAAAGTGGTAGTGGGAAGTCAACTTATGTAAGAAGTAATTTTAATAGTGATGAATACTTAGTAATTGATACAGATGTAGTATTTGGTAGTAGGGATACATCTAATGATACTGAAAGATATTTGCAAGAATTGGTGCATAATAAATTTACTAATTATAGAGAAGTATTATGTGATGATTTTGATACTTGTTATAAATTTATATTGGATAATATTAATGGTATAGATAAAACTGTTGTAATAGATAGTGCTCAATATAGAAATATTAAGGATGTTAGTTTATTAAAGGGAGAAGTTATAGTAATTAGAACATCTATTGATGATTGTTATAATAGATGTATAAATAGGTATCTTGAAATAAATAGTAATGTTACAGATGAAGAGCTTATTAAATATAAAGAGAAGAAAAAAGGAATGTATACTTGGTACTTAAGTTTAAATACATTCTTAGATAAAATAGATAAACAATAATTTATTTGTGATTACTAATCATTATTTTACGTGATATAATTTTTTTAGAGTAAGGTGAGTTTTATGAGTACAAGGAATGCTAAGAGAGTTAAAGATATAACAGGAATGCAACAGGTAATGATAGATTTAAAGCCTGATAGATGTGATAGTGATGTCTATATTAATCAAAAAATGGATGTTACTAAATTAGTTGAATATATTAATAAGAAAAAAGAAGAAGGAATAGATTATACTTATTTTCATGCTTTTGTTACTGCAATAGGAAAGATATTCTATAATAGAAATAAATTAAATAGATTTGTATCTAATAGACATATATATGAACATAATGATGTAGTTGTTTCATTTGTAGCTAAAGTATCTTTTAATGATAAAAGTGAAGAAATGATGATTATGGTACCAATAAATTCTGATGATAATATAGAAACTATTTCTAATAAGATAAAAGATTATGTTGATAAGGTTAGAAGTAAAAAAGATGGCCCTAATAAAGAAGGAGCCAATAGTGCTATTGATATAGTAGGTAGTTTACCTAATGTAATAAGAGTGCCTTTAGTAGGTTTACTTAAATGGATGGATAAAAAAGGAATATTACCGAAGTCTTTAGTAAAAGATAATTTATATTATAGTAGTATTATTGTGTCTAATTTAGGTTCTATTAGATGTGGAGCTATCTATCATAATTTAACTTGTTTTGGTACTTGTTCTAGTTTAGCTACAATGGGTGAAATAAAAAATGAAGATATTCATTATGATGATGGTACTGAAGAAGTTAGAAAGTTTTGCGAATTTGGAATTAACTTAGATGAAAGAATTGCTGATGGATATTATTTTGCTAAATCAGTTAAATTATTACAATATATATTTGATAATCCTGAATTATTAGAAGAAGAAGCTAGTCAGAAAATTGATTTAGGGGAAAATAGATAAAGATTACAAAATATGTAGTCTTTTTTTGACTATTTAATAGTTTTTTGCTAGAATACATTTTACTTAAGGGGGACTAAGTATGGAATTAGCTAAAGTTACTAATGAAAATTTAATAGCAAGTTTATTATTAAGATATAGAAGTTTTAATAATTGTGATTTAGAGGTATATAGAGAGATACTTTTAGAAAAATATGGTTATAGATTAAGTCCTTTTGCAATAGATATAAGAGGGATAATGAGTTGTATTTTAAATATTGGTAATAGTTATTATATGATAGATAATCCTGATACTTGTAAATTACTTAGGGATAAACAAGGAGATATTGTTCCTAATATAATAGATGAGATTGATTTAGAGGAAGTAGTACTTAGAAAAGTTAATAAACTAGGAAATGTTACTGATTATATTGTTCCTTCTTTATTTAGAGATGAAGAGTTAGAAGTTATAGATAAGTTACTTGATGATATGTCTTTAGTGTATGTATGGAGTGATAATCCAGATAATAATGAAAGTATGGAATTACAAGTTACATCTATAGGTAAAGAAAAGATAGAATCACTTAAAGAAGAAAGTAAAGAACTGAGTAAGAAAAGATAAGTTAATTTTAGAATTTTGTTTTGAAATAAAAAAAGAATTAATTGGATGTTAATTCTTTTTGTTTGTTAAATTATTTATTATTGTTTGTATTTCTTCTACTGATAAGTTTATGTCTTCGTTAACTAATCCTACTATAGGACGGATGTTATCAAAATTATGGAAGTCAGAACCTATTGTAGTAAAAAAATTATTTTCTTTAGCTAGTTTTGTCCATTTAGCTATATCATTTATTTTATTTTCATTTCTATCTACATAGATATAGTTTGTTTCAATACCATCAGCTTGCATTTCGATAGCTATGTTCATTATTTCTTCATCTGTTAAGTTATCTTCATATGTATATGCAACAGGGTGAGCTAGTACTGCTTTTCCGTTAGCACTTCTAATTAATTCAGCGGCTTCAGTAGGAGTAATTGTTTCTTTTTTTACATAAGCTGGACAATTTTCATTCATTATTGTTTCGATGAATTCTCCTTTTGAAGGTATATGTCCAAAGTTTTTTAGAAGAATTTCTTCGTTATCTTTGTTATTAACAACATCTAAAGCTATGTGAGCTTTTGTAACAGATTCTATTTTATCAAGTTCTTCTGTATTAAGAATATAACCTAGTTCATTTAATTTTTTTGCTACATTAAGTAAATAATCGTGACGAGCATTTCTTAATGTATTTAATTTATCTTGTAAATTCTTATTTTGTAAATCGAAGTTATAACCTAATACGTGAATACCTGTTTTTTTTGTTTTTGTTGATATTTCAATTGCTGGTATTAAAGTAATATTATTATCTTTAGCATAAGAAAATAATTCTTCATTGTATGCTTCGATTGTGTCGTGATCGGCGATAGCTATTGTACGTACGTTATTTTTGATTGCTTCGTCAATTATCTCCTTTGGTGTTAAAGCACCATCTGACTTTGTTGTATGGATATGTAAGTCAATTAATGTTTCCATGATTCAATCCTTCTTTCAAAATTTGTTTTTAGAGCAAGCTCTTTATTTCTTCGTTTATTTGGTTCAGTTGCTGATTGTAATAATAGTTTATATAATTCTTCTGTTGAATATGTTGTTGCAATAAATTTACGTGTTTCTGTTAATAATTTTTTTAAATCTTTGTCGATATTGAAATCAGTTAATGCAGAAAGGTAATCATAGATGAAGTTATATGGTTCATCATCTTTTTGCCAAGTTTTTCTAAGTGATACAGGATGAATTGGTAAATATGGAATTTCTCCTGTTTTGATTGCTTGTTCGATTGTAGTTGGAACATTTGATATCAGATATTCAAGTGTTTCGTAATCTATTATGTGTGGATCTAGTGGAAGAGTCTTAGTGGGAATTATACCTTGTTTTAACTCTTCTGCTGTTTGATTAAAATCAATAATAGTTTGTAATGGGGCAATATCAGATGTCATAAAGCCATTTTCAGTAAATAGTGTTTCTAATTTTTGTTTTACTATCTCAATATCATCTTTTTTACAGATTGTCCATAAATCTAAGTCGGGTAATCTGTTAATTATTTTTCTTGGCTTTAGGGCGTTGCTAGCTTCTAAGCAGGGTTTACATTTTTCTTTTAAATCATTCATATGTTGATAATTAACTGGTAGACAATAAGCACATATCCAGTTTGAATTAGTACAACTAGTAGCAGCTTCTAATAATTCGTTATTATAGCGTATTTGTTCTTCAATAACTGGTAATGTTCCTGTTAAGTCTGGTTTTAAAGCATAAAATGGATAGCCTGTTCCAAATGTACCTAAAGATTCTTTTAATTTAGATACAACATAATTATATAACATAATATTATTTATTATATAATTTCTTTTTACTTCAGTATTTGTTAGTTCAAATGTTGTTGATGCGTTAGCAGCTTGTTTACAAAGTTCTATAGTATTCATATAAATCCCCCTTCTTTTTATGAATAATTAGATTGTAACATAGTAATAACTAATTATAGTTATATTGAAGTTTTATATGTTTATTAATAATTATGCTTATATTTTTGATATATAAATTATTTATATTTGTAATAAATGATGTTTATTATTTTATTTAGAACTAATGTTAAAAGTTATTTTTTTAAAGTTTTAATGAAATTGATAAGATGAAAAAACTGTATTATATTTTATTTAATAATATTGTAAATTGTTAATATTGGTTATATAATTTTGATAAGTAATAGAGCCTATGATTTGATTATTGGACAATATAATAATTTGAAAGAAGGTAATTTATATGAAGAAGAATTTGTCTAAGATAGTATTTATAATGTTATTAATAATGTTTGTATGTTCAACTTGTATGACTGTTTATGCGCTTGCTTCATTATCTGCAACTAAGAGTCAAGATGGATTAGAAGTAACATTGAATTTTGATAAAGATGAGTATAAGTTAAATGAAAAGATGAATGTTACTCTTAATGTAAAAAACAATAATTCTTATGTTGTTAATGATGTACAAACTGAAATTATTGTACCAAGTGTAGTAAAGTTATCTACAGGAAATTTGGAAACAGAGCAATTTTCTTTGGATGCTGGAGAAGATAAAATTCAAAAAATAATTTTAGATAAAGTTGATGTAACTAATGAAGATTTTGCTGTAATAGAAAATCCAAATACTGGAGATAATGTTGGTTTATATGTTGCTATTATGATGTTATCATTATGTGGTTTACTTATAATAGCAGTTAGTTGTAATTGGATAAGTAAAAAAAGTGTTATTTTAGTATTACTGAGCTTTTTGTTGACTGGTACATTGACTTTTATATCAATTGTTAATGCTAATTCAAAAACTAAGGAAATATTAGTTGAGAAGATAGTTAAGTATGATGGTGAAGAGATTGTAATAAAAGGTAAAGTTACTTATACTTATGAAGTGTATAATAATGTCTTGGTTAATGATGTTGATCAGGGATTTTATCAACAAGGAGATTTAGTTACTATAATTGCTGAAGAAGCTACAGAAGGAAAACATTTTGCTAATTGGACAGTAGAAAAAGGCAATGTAGTTTTGAATGATACAAAAAGTAAAACAACAACTTTTATAATGGGAAATGAAGATGTTGAAATAAAAGCTAATTATGAAGTAAATAAATATACAATAAAAGTTGTTTCTAATGAAGGTGGAAAAGTTGAAGGATTAACTACAGTTGAATATGATGGTGTTTCTACATTTATTATTACACCAGATGAAGATTATAATATTAAAGATGTTATAATTGATGGAGAGTCAAAAGGAATAATAGCTTCATATGTGTTTGAAAATGTAAAAGAAGAACATAAAATTGAAGTAGTTTTTGAAAAGAAACCACTTGTTTGTGTTGATGTTAATTGTGCTTCTTGTGATGAAGAATCTGTGGTTTGTACTGCGTGTATTGATGGTTATTCTTTAAATTCATTAGGTTTTTGTGAATTAAATAATTATACTGAAGAAGGTGGAACTTGTGAATCTTGTTCTGATTTTGAGGATTAATAATTATTAGTGTTGGGATTTCTATGAATAGTAGAAATCTTTTTTTATAATTTATATTCTATATATTTAGGTGTTTATGGAAATAATATTTCAACTCGTAGTTGAGTTATTCAACTTATACTTTATTGAAATTAATGTTATTATAGATATATAATGAATTTAGTAGAAGGAGGAATAATATGAAAATTAAAAAGATATTATTAGTTATGGTTATGATGCTTACATTATGTGCTTGTAGTTATAAAGAAGAAGAGAAAGATGTAGTTGAATTACCTAAACCAGAAATTACAGAGGGAGTTAGAGGAGATTTGGGTATTGATAAGAATGTTAATGAAAAAACTATTGATCAATATTTAAATATGGATAATGCTGTATATAGAGATATGAGAATGCTTGTTGATGAAGGTGATTATGAAGCAATAGGTGGAGATTCTTATTTATCTGGATTTGTAGAAGGATTTGAAGTAGTACCTTTACCATATTTAGTTAATGTAACTGGATTACCTGAAGAAGTAGGTGGAACATATAGTGGAACAACATTATTTACTTTAACTGATGAAGGTAAGTATGTAGCAAATTATGAAGAATCTATGGAAATATTAGAATATTTATTTCCAAAAGATAAAACTATTTTCTTAATGTGTGGTGGCGGCGGTTATGCTGGTATGACTAAAGCTATGTTAGTTGCTCTTGGATGGGATGAAGATAAAATTTATAATACTGGTGGATATTGGTATTATGAAGGTGAACATAATGTGTCAGTAAAACGTGTTGATGGTAAAAATGTAACTTATGATTTTTGGAAAGTTGCTTATCATGATATAGATTTCAAACAACTACATGAGGTTAAATAGTGAAAAAGTTTTTTATAATAGTTGTATTATCATTAATGTTAGTAGGTTGTGGGAAAGTTGAAAAATTTTATTTAGATGATGAACATTATACTACTGGAGTTATAACTGAAATTGATGTAGAAACATTTGAACAATTAGAAAAAGATGAAAAGAATTTTGCATTGTTTGTGTATTTACCAGGGTGTACTTCTTGTGCAGAATTTAGAAAAGTTTTAGAAGAATTTATTTCTACTAATGATATAGAGTTTTATACTATATCAATACTTGATGTAAAAGAAACTAGTATTATGGATACTATTGAATATGCACCTTCAATGATGTTATATAATGAAGGTGAACTAGTTAGTTATTTGGATGCTACTAGTGATAAAGATAAGCCAGCTTTGACTAATGTAGATAGTTTTAAGGTTTGGTTTGAAGAATATGTTTATCTTGAAAAATAAAAGATTACTTGGGTAGATTACTTAGGTAATTTTTTTATATTAATTTTTAAAAGAATATATTCTTTTAGTATAGTAAAACACCCATAAAATGATTTGAACCAAGTATCTTTATTTATTTTAGAAACTGTTCCATAGATAGAGATGTTATTTGAGTATTTTGAGAATAGTATTTTACATCTTTTAATATGATAGTCAGACGAAATTAGAAGAATAGTTGTTTTTGATATGTCATATTTTTCTTTTAATAAATTGAAAGAATATATTATATTTTCTTTTGTACTTCTAGATTTGTTTTCGATTAAAATATCTTTAGATGGGATTTTGTTTTTTATTAAATATTCTTTCATTGTATCTGCTTCAGTATTAATTTTATCTTTATTAAAATAGCCTATACCGCCAGTTACTAATATTTTAGATATTTTCTTTTGTTTGTATAATTTAATTGCTTGATTAACACGTGTTGGAATCATATCTGGTCCACCGAAGATTATAGTAATATCGTAGTTAGTTAATTGATTGTTAGGAATGAAAACTTGTTTTTCAAGAAATTTAATTAATTTTTTCATAAATATATACCTCGAGAGTGATTGTAAAATAAAACTATTTCTTTGTCAAATGAAGAACTTTATTATTTTACTTTTTTAAGTTTTAATCATTTTTTATGTGAAAATTCTATATAAATAGTTTTAACAGTCAAATGAGAGCTGGTTTAATTTTAAATATATACAAATTTTTTTAAATAATATATAATTTAGGTGGAGGTATAAATATGGATTTTAATATTGGGAACGTTCCTGAAGAGAAAGAATATGAAATGAAATCAGGAGAAAAAAAAGATGGATCACAAGAAGAATTAGCTAGGATGGCTAGAGAAGATAGAAAATTTACTATTTTACAAAGAGAAAGAGCTATGAGTGATGCACAAAAAGCACGAAATCGTTCGGCATTAATGGCTGGATTGTGTATTCTTGGAGCTGCTGTTGCTATATATTTTAATGGCCAAGATCCTAATGTGATGATACAGCAAGAATTAAATGCAATTTATTCGTGGGAAGCATTGGGACAACACCTACACGACCTAGGTCCTCTAACAACTTTATTAGCAGCTGGAACTGGAACTTTTGTAGCAAAATATTTAAAACATTCAAGACAATATAGAGAAGCTCAAAATGAATTTATAGATTTTAATGCTTCATTGGAAGATACTCAATCATTAGATAGTACTGAAACATTAGGAGGTAATGAAAATGCTAAATCAAGGTGAAATATTAACTCTAAATGATAATAAAAAATATTCTGTTGTGTATTCTACAGAATATAATAATAAGAATTGTGTTTATTTAATAGATCAAGATGATTATACTAATAGTATGTTTTGTGAATATGATAATGAAAATGGTTTAGAAGAAATTACTGATTTAGAAGTAATAGAAAAATTAATGTTAAAATTTAAAGATAGTTTAAATCAATAAATATAATTTGAAAGCAACGATTTATAAATTGAGTCGTTGCTTTTTATAAAAAAATTTTCCTTTGAAATACTATATGTTATAATGATTGACAATTAAGAATGGGGGATTTTGGGGATGAAAAAGATTAATGAAAGTAAAAATAGTAAAAAGTTTAACTATACAATAGATAAAGTTCATGAGGAAATGGAAAATGCTAAGAATTCTTTAGCTCATTTGAATGTAAAATGGGATGAAGTTTTATCTAATGCTTATTGTTATGATTTACAATTTTTAACAGAAGATGAGATTGCTTGGTTGGAGAGTATTTATGATAATAGATATGATTTAACTAATGGTGAGGATGAAAAACAAAAAAGTGGTGCAGCATTATTAAGAGAAACTCTAATTGATGATAATAATGAAGAATATATATGTGAATTTAGAAAAGTTACTTGGAATTTATTTAATTCTAAGTTAGCTAGAATATTTAATTTTTATAATAATGGAGATATTGAATATTCTCAGGTTAAGAGAAAACGTAAAGATAATGATGAAAGTTATGATTATTATACTAAGTATAATGTAAATGATAATTCTTTAGCAGTTAGGTTTGTAAAAAATAATGAGGATTTAATAGCTTTATTTGAAGGTGTAAAAAGAGTTATAGAATCTGATGGTATTCATTTTATGGAAGATGGTAATGGCTGTGAGTTATCAGTTCAAAAAGGTACTAAGAAGTTTGTTGTTACTATGGATACATCAAATAGAATTGATAGTAAGGTTTTTATTGATAATGAAGATACTTTTGTAATATGTGGAGATGAAGTGATTAGTGCAACTAGAAAAGTAGATGATGAAGATTTCAGTTTAGAAATTACCGAGGAATTGATTGCTGAAGTTAATGAGAAATTAAAAGAATTACAAGTTGGTTTATATAATAAGTATGAATTACTTACTTTGATTGAAAGTATGAAAGTAAGAGTAATTAATGCGATGAAATCAGTAAGAAATGATGTATCATTAGTTGGTTTAGGTAGAAGATTAGATATAGCAATGACAATGGTTAATGCTAAGTGTAAGACGTCTCGAGTGGTGGATGAACAAAGAAAAGTTAAAAAAAAGTAAAAATTTTTGGGGAGTATCTGGATTTTTTTTGAATATTTAGCAAAATAATAGTAAGTGATGTTGTTTAATAATTTGATAATTATAGTATCGTTTTCTATTAAAATATAGAATATTATATATGTATAAATGTAAAATTAGATGGAGGCAAATATGAGTTTATTTGATAAATTAAAGAAAAAAAATTATTTAAAAAGAACTATTTTTATTAATTCTGTGGATAGTAATAAAATATGGTCAAAATCAATGACTTTAGCTGAAACAAAAGAATTATTAGAATATTTAAAAAATGAGTTTTCCAAATATGAATTTGATATAGATAAAAATTTTGTAATGAATACAAGAAGAAAAGGATTAAAACTAAAAATAGAGGAACTATTATTAAAAGATAAAGGTAATCCAAATGATATTATTTTAGAAGCATTATTTTACTTTTGGGAAATTGTAGGTGATGATTATTCTGGAAATTTTATTTTAATTTCAAAAGAATTAGGCTTAACTGTGCAAGAACTAACTAGAATGGATGATGAATATAGAAAAAAGGGTATTATTTGTATTCAGGAAAGAGATTTTATTTTAAAAGTTATAGATTTAATTTTAAATTATATAAATGGAAAAAGTATTTAAAATGAACGGATATACGTTATTTAGTTAGGTATTATGGTTGTAAGAAAATATAATATTTATGTGTAGTTAAAGGAAATTTTAAGTATTATTACTTAAGATTTTTTTTTGAATTTTATTATCAAAAATTTATGATTGTATAAAAATTTATATTTAAAACGTTATTATTTTAAATATCTTTATGATATAAGTCATTTATAACATTTTTTTCCTTTTGTTAATTTGATTATTTTTAATTTTTAAATGTATATTATTGATTTCAGTTTTAGCTTTTTCTGTCTTTATTTTATTGTGTTTTTATATATTGTATTTTATGGTGAAGATATATTATTAGAATTTAAATAAAAAAAAATCAACTAAATTTTAGTTGATTTAATCATTAACGTCACATTGGTGCGACGATTTTATCTTATGGAGCAAGTGAGCGGAATCGAACCGCCATCTCAACCTTGGCAAGGTCGCATACTAACCGTTGTACTACACCTGCATGTAAATTGATAATACCACTAAAATTCTTTAAATGCAAGTAAAATTGAATAAAAATTTTCTCTTTAGTATTTCTTTTATATAATGTCAACAAAACAAATGAGTTTTTAGAGGAATTTGTAAAATGTTGTAAGAAAACTTTAAGATATGATATAATTGTTTTTGTAAGAAGGGATTATTTTGAAGAAAAAAGTAGTTAATATTCTAAAAAAAATAAGAAAAAAAGTTTCTAAGTATTTATCTTCTAACAGATTGTTTTTGACATTTGTTGTTTTTTCGTTGATAGAAACTGTGTTATTAAGACATTTTACTTTAGGGAATACTTGGGATTATGAGCCTTTTATATGTGATTTAGCATTACTTATATTAATAGGTGCTTTTGGTTATTTTGTAAAACCTAAAAAACAATTTAATTATTATTTTATATGGATGATAATTGTTACAGCTATGTGTGTAATTAATTCTGTGTACTATGTTTTCTATACTTCTTTTGCATCATTTAGCTTATTAGCTGAATTAGGTATAGTTGGAGAAGTAGGGGATTCTGTAATTGAAAAATTTAAATTTGTAGATTTTATATATTTAATTTTCCCTTTTATTTATTATGTTATTCATTCTAAGTTGAAAAAGGGAAACTATTATCATTATGTAAGCAAGATTGAAAATAGTAAGAAAATGTTTTCTTCCACAATCCTTGCCGGAATAATAGTTCTTGCTTTTACTTTAGTTAATATTACTGGTACTGATGCAAGTCGCTTAGTTAAACAATGGGATAGACTTTACATAGTACAAAGATTTGGAATCGTTTTGTATCAAGGTAATGATTTGATACAAAGTTTAACTCCTAAAATTAATTCTTTGTTTGGATATGATGAAGCAGCTAAGAATTTTAAGGAATTTTTTAGTGAAAAATTTGCTAATGAAGACGATTCTACTAATAAATATACTGGTGTTTTAGAAGGAATGAATATTGTATTTGTTCATATGGAAAGTATACATGGATATTTAGTTGATATGGAAGTTAATGGACAGGAAATTACTCCTACTTTAAATAAATTAGCAAGTGAAGGAATGTATTTTAGTAATTTTTATCCTCAAATAAGTATTGGTACTAGTAGTGATACTGAATTTACATTAAATACTTCGTTAATGCCAGCTAGCAGTGGAACTGTGTTTGTTCAATATTATGATAGAGAATATGTTAGTATTCCTAAATTATTAAAAGAAAAAGGCTATTATACTTTTAGTTCACATGCCAATAATGCTACAATGTGGAATAGAAATAATATGCATCCTAGTTTAGGGTATGATGAAATGATATTCCAGGATCAATTTGATTATAATGCTGAAACAGATAGACTAGGATTAGGTTTGTCTGATGAAGCTTTCTTCTATCAATTACAAGAAAAATTAGAAAAAATAGAAGATGAACATACTAATTATATGGGAACATTAATACAGTTGTCTAATCATTCACCATATGCTGCTACTGAATATCATCCTGAAAAATATAATGATTTTGGTAAATTAGAATTAACTAATACGTATACAATTAAGAACAAAGATGGTGAAGAAGAAAAAGTAACTGATGATTATTTAGATGGTACTAAATTAGGAAATTATCTTATTAGTGCACACTATGGTGATATGGCTTTAGGAACATTTATTGATTATATTGAAAATTCTGAATATTATGATAATACTGTTTTTGTATTTTATGGTGATCATGATGCTAGGTTAGATAAGAAAGAATATCAATATTACTATAATTATAATACTGAGACAGGAGAAGTTTATGAAGAAGGTGATCCTGAGTATTATGACTACAATAGTTTTACTCATGAAGTTAATAAAAGTACACCTTTAGTTATATGGACTAAGAATCAAAAAATTGCTAAGAAAATTAGAAAAACAAATGATAATGTTATGGGAATGTATGATGTATTACCAACAATTGCAAATATGATGAATTTTGATTGTAAATATGCATTAGGTCATGATATTTATGATATTGGTGAAGATAATGTAGTTATATTCCCTAATGGTAATTTTATTACTAATAAAGTTTATTATAATAATTCGAATGGTAATTATATGATATTAACTAATAATGATGATGGAACTAGTATGGTAATTAGTGAAGACTATATTAGTAATTTGAAAGAATATGCTGAGGGAATATTGGAAGTTTCTAATAACATAATTGTACATGATTTAATTAAGAAAGAAGGAAATAATATTCCGGTATTTGAAGAAACTGAGGTAAATGATGGCTAGAAAAATTAAAACTGAAAAAACAAAAAAGAAAAGTAAAAAAAGAACAATTATTTTCTCTCTTTCTTTAATTGTAATAATTTTAGTAGCTATTGGATGTTGGTTCTTATTCTTTAGAAAAGATTCAAAAAATATTATTGAAGTTAAAGAATTGGATAACTTGGTTGATTATCATTATGTTTTGACTGATAGAGATACTAAGTATTATAAAAAAGAATTTGAAGAATTAAAGAAAATATTAAATCAAGATAAAGTAGATGAAGAAAAGTATGCTACACAAGTTGCAAAAATGTTTACTATAGATTTGTATACTATATCAACAAAAGTTAATAAATATGATGTTGGTGGAGTAGAGTTTTATTATAATGACCAAAAAGAGATGTTTGAGCAAAAGGTAATGGATACTTTGTATTCAACTTTGTTAGATGATACTTATGGAGATAGAAAACAAGAACTGCCTGAGGTAAGTGATGTTGAGACTGTTTCTGTAGAGCAAACTACTTACTTATTGGGTGAAAATGAAGTTGATGCATATTTAGTAAAGCTAAAAATAGCTTATGTTAAAAATATTGGATATGATACAGAGGCTTCCTTAGTGGTTTGTAAAGAAGAAGGAATACGATGGAGTGTTACTGATTTTCAACCTACTTTAAGTCCTAAATATAAATAAAAAACATTAGTATGTGATTTTATTACTAATGTTTTTTTATTATTATAAATTTTACTTTTTTATGATAGAAGAAATCTATGTTATGGAATAATTTAGTTGATTTGCTAAATTTAGATATTCCTTCATATACATAGCCATCTCTTTCGTAGATTCGTCCTTGGGCATATTTAGGGAAAAGTTTTCTAGTTGGGGAAATGATGCTTCTTGATGTTTTAAAAACTTTGTTTATGATATTGGTAAACCAATAAGGTAAACAGCCATTATGCATGTGACCCGATAATATTAAGTCACTTTTTGTTAATTGGTGTTCTTTATTCTCTTTTAAATATTTATAAATGTTTATTGGTGAATGAATTAATGTTACATTGTAGGTCTTATCTGATAATTTGAATTTTTTTGATTTCATTTCTTTACAAAAAGATTCATATGTTTCGTGATTTTTTTCGTAGTATTCGAATGAGAAACGTAGTCCGGTAAATGTTATATTATCTATAGTTTTGCTTTTATCGCTTAAAAAGTAAATGTTTTTAATACTAGTTAATAATTTTATTAATTCTTCATTAGGGTGATATTCCCAATTTCGCATATAACCGTTTTTTTCATCATGATTTCCTAAAACTACGATAACTGGGGCGATGATGGCAATTTTTTTAAGAAAATATTCTAAAAGAGCTAGATTATATGTTTCTGATGTATCTAATATATCACCGACTATTGTTATATAGTCGGGTTTGTTTTTTTGTAGTTGATTTATTATTGAAATAAATATTTTTTTATTGAATCCTGTATAGTAGTGAATGTCACTTATAATTGCTATTTTGATGTCATTTATATCTTTGTCTGTGTAAAATATTTCTTCTTTCATGTTTTTCTCCTTTATATTAAAAGCACCTTGTTGTAGGTGCTAATTTGTTATATCCTGGTTTTCATTTGATGGTGTGTCAATTGATGGGGTACCAGGGATAATTGGTTCTTCTGTTGAATTATTTTCATTGCCTGAATTGTTATTATTTTCTTCATTATTATCAGGATTTTCAGGTTCTGGATTTATTGGATTTTCATTCTCTTCATTTTCATTTGGTGGTTCTATTATTTCATCAGGATTTATTCCTAATCCGTCACTAATATAGAATGTTATACTGCTAATACTTTTTAATAGTTCTCCTTCATGAGCTGATTGATCAACTATTAGACCAGCTGTATTGTAATCAGTTGTAGTTTCAAATGTACAAGCAATATTATTTTCTTGACACCATATCATGGCTTCATATTCGGTTAGTCCAACGAATGATTTTACGAGTGTTAATTTAGCACCACCTGTTAAGCCTCTTCCTACTATTGGTGTTGTATAGTCTTCATTATAAGAAATGCTAAATGTTTTAATGGTTTTTTCTGTTTCTTTCCCTAGATTAATATTCATTAATTTTATGATTGCTTCTAAAGATTCAGGATAGTAACCTAATGCACTGGTATTTCTACCTTGTCGTGGTACGTATACACTTAAGTTATAATATGATAAATATGTTTTTTTAATTGAAAGGGAATTACTTGTTGTATTTAATAACATGTCTTTTCCTACACTGTAGAAAGATAATATTTGTTCAGGTGTCATATTTGTTTCAATGTTATTGGAAACTGTTGTTAAAATGTTTTCAAATTCAGTAATACTATTTATGCTTTTTAATTCGTTTGCCATAGCTTCGATAATTTGTTGTTGATGTTGATTTCTTGCTATATCTGATATAGCCCATTGATGTCTGTTTCTTGCATATGCTAGAGCTTGTTCACCGTCAAGTTTTTGAACACCTGTAGGAATATATACTATTTCATTACCAAATTGTCTTTTACTATTTTGTTCACAAATCATACCTTGACAATTGATTCCATTATTGAAGGTATAGTCAGGTGTTTCAACGTCAACTGTTACACCACCAAGTGCGTCTACTAATTGAACAACACCAGTAAAATTAATTTTTACATAGTAATCAATGTCAATTCCTGTTAATTGTTGAATAGTATTTATTACACAACTTGAACCATAGGCGGCTGATGAGTTGATTTTAGCATAGCGATTATTATTACAAGCAATTGGAACATATAAATCACGTGGAATACTAAACATTGTTGCAGATAATGTATTTGGGTTAAAAGTTACCATAATTAAGGTATCACCATTAAATGCTTGATTGGCATTTAAACCATCTTTAGCTGAGTCCACACCCATTATTAATGCTGTAAATGGTTCGGTTAATTTTTTACTTTTACTATTTGTTAAAGTAATAACATCTTGATTTTCTCTTTCTTCTCCATATTCATAAAGGACTTTTACTCTTTTGGCTATTGAAGTTGTATTTTCGTCGTTGAATGTTTCATCATCAAATATTATTTCATAATTACTTGATACAAAACAACCGCCGATTTTTCCTTTATACAAATCATTTATCATAGAATGATAATCTTCATAATAATATATTTCATTAGTTAAGTTTTCTTTTTTGATTAATTTCTTTGCTAGTATGTTGCCTTCGATGTCATCTTCGGCATCTACCATTCCGATTGCTAAAGAATTTGTGAAGTTAGTTTCTTTTAATGCTATTAAGTTAGTTGTATATTTTATTGTGTCACTATTAATATTACTTATTTCGCCATATACTTTATTAATGTAATATGATGAACCAGCTAGGACTGGACATAAAATGAAAGTTATTATAGTAAGAAATATGAAAGATTTATTTTTCTTAGCTATCATAGTGATTAATCCACCTAATAAGTAAATTAGGTACCAAACGCAGAATATACCAATTACAATGCTTCTTATTAAATTTTCTATTCCTTTTAGTTTTAGTACACCTATAATAAAATATATTAGACAAGCTAAATATAAAATGGAAATTAGATTATAAAATATTTTTTTTACAATATGAACTTTTTTTAATTTCTTTTTTAGTACTTTCATATAATCACCTGCACTTAATTTCTATCTTAAATTATATCATAATTTAAATGTCTTAACAATTTGGTGAATGCGTAGAGTGTAAGCTTTACATCCTTGGACAATCCTAGGTTTTAAGTTAATTGTAAAGTATGTTATAATTACAATGAATATTTATGATAAGGAAGTGATGTAATGAAGAAAATATTAAGCTATATTTTTATTATTTTGTTTGTTATAGGTACTTTCTTATTAAGTTGGAATGCTCCAATAGCTAATGCAGCTGAAGTGTATCCTTTTAATGGGGTATTGGTTGCTGATTCGCTTGTTGTACATAGTACATCTAGTGGAAATAATCCAATTACTGAGCTTGTTTATGGTACTAAAGTTGTTGTTACTGAAAAAGAAAATAGTAGATATAAAATAACTTATGATACAGATAAAACTGGGTATGTTGCTTCTAGTTATGTAATTAATGTTGAAACTAATATTTTGACTACTGATGTAGATGGTATTGAAACATATAATGATTATTGTGACAGTTTGATTGCTAAAGGATTTGTAAAAAGTTATTGCCCTTATCTATATTATTTACATAGTAAATATCCTAATTGGACTTTTACTGCTGATAAAATAAATGAAACTTTGGATAAGGTTTCTTCTGAAGAAAAAGGAAAAGTTGTTTTACAAACTGCTAATTCTAATTATTGGGATAATACTAAACCAATAGAAGGAAATTATTATTATGTTAAACCTAGTGTTATTAGTTCTTTTATGGATCCAAGAAATAGTTTGTTTGAAACAAGAATTTTTCAGTTTTTAGATTTAGAGGAATCTAAGGATATATATAATGATACTGCTTTAAAAAAAGCATCTGGTACTAGTGGTAATCTAGTTAATTATATTTCTGAATTTAAAGAAGCTGCTTCTAAGAATGGTGTTAATGCTTTACATATTATGGCACGAAGCAAGCAAGAAGGTGCTAATAATTCAACATATTCTTCTGTAACTGGTCTTTATACAACGAGTACAGGACGAACTTCTGTACAGGGATTTTCACTTGATGGTTATTATAATTTTTATAATATACAAGCTTTTGCTGATAGTGTTTATTCTTATACAGTACAAAGAGGTCTTGCTTATGCAGCTGGTTTTTTATCTAATGATTCTTGTATATCACAAGATTCTAGTGGTTTAGCATATTATGATGAAGATTTATGTGGTATTTTAAGTTATCAAAGGCCTTGGAATACTCCAGCTAAAGCCATATCTGGAGGTGCTGAGTTTATTGCTGATTCTTATGTAAAAAAAGGTCAGGATACATTATATTATCAAAAATTTAATGTAGCTAGTTATTCTCAGTATAATAAGTATACTCATCAGTATATGACTAATTTATATGCTCCAGCTAGTGAAGCAAATACTATGTATATAGCATATAATGCTGGTAGTTTATTAAATTCTAATTTTAATTTTGTGATACCTGTTTATGAAAATATGCCTGATGATGGATATCAAGCTATTTTAAAAAATGATGATAGTAGTTTAGCTTCTATTACTATAAATGATAAAAATTTTACAGAATTTGATTCTGTTGTAGTTGAATATAATCACAATTTAGTTACTAGGGATGATACATTTAAAATAGGTGCTAAAACAACTCAAAGTACTAGTAGTGTAGAGGGTACTGGTGATTATACATTTGTGGATAATAAAGCGGTTGTAAAATTAGTTGTAACTGCAGAAGATGGTAGTACTACAACATATGTTATTAATGTTACTAAAATAGTACCAGAGGAAGTTGTTAGTGTATCTGATATTGTAACTAAGATGGGAGTTAAAGTTAGTGATGATGTTATGTATGGAATAAGTCCTGATACAGCTGTTATTACTTTGATTAATACGGTTAGTAAGAATAAGGGGGAAGCTAGTGTAACTGATTCTAAAGGTAAGGTAAAAGCAAGTGGTTCTTATGCAACTGGAGATAAGATTACTATAAAAGGTACTTCTGAAAGTAAAACTTTTACAATTGCTGTTAGAGGCGATGTTAACGGAGATGGCTTGGTAAAGATTAATGATTTGATATTAATACAAAGTCATATACTGGAGAGAGCTAAATTAACAGGGGTTAAGTATTATGCAGCAGATGTAAGTTATGATGGAAATATAAAAATAAATGATTTGGTTTTGGTACAAAGTCATATATTAGAAAAGAGTGGCTTGTAAGGAGTGGTAATATGAAAAAAATAAAATATTTGATGTTTATGATGATGACGTTTTGTGTGGGAGTTGGATTTACTTATGCAGCATCATTAAAGGTAAGTACTAATAAGACTACAGTTGTTGTAGGTAATACTGCTGTAGTAACAGTTAAAGCAAGTGGTGCTTCTGGTTGGGAATATTGTTTAAGTTATGATAGTTCTGTTTTTTCACTTAGTTCGACAACGTCTGATACTGGTGGAACATGTGTGAGAACAGGTAGTACATTAACAGGTTATGATTCAGTAACATTTACATTAAAAGCTAAGAAAAGTGGAAGTTCAGTAGTTACATTAAAAAGTTATGCAATGTATGGTGATGATGGTGAAGTAGTTTCATCAAGTGTTGGCTCAGTTACTTTAAAAGCTAAAACTCAAGCAGAAATAGAAGCTAGTTATAGTACGAATGCTGATTTAAAAAGTTTAACTGTTGATGGATATGATTTGATACCGGAGTTTAATAAAAATACTTTAGAATATAGTTTAGAAGTTGAAAATGATGTAGAGAGTGTTAATATTAAAGCTAGTAAAGCTGATAGTAGATCAAGTATTAGTGGTACTGGAGAAAAAGAATTAACTGAGGGAATTAATAAATTTAATATAGTAGTTACTGCTGAAAAAGGTAATAAAAAGACTTATGTAGTAGAGATTAATAGAAAAGAATTAAATCCTATATATGTTAATGTTGATGGGGAAGATTATACGTTAGTTAGAAAAACTGATGTAATGAGTGCTCCAACATATTATGTTTCTACTGAAGTTGAAATACAAAATGAGCTTGTTCCAGCATATAAGAGTGATATAACTGGATATGTTTTGGTAGGTTTGAAAGATAGTGAAGGAAATATATTTTTATATAGATATAATGAAGTTAATGAAGAATATATACTATATAAACAGATAAGTACTGAAGGAGTTATATTGGTTTCTTTAAAACCAGATTCTTTAATAGAAGGCTATGAATTAACTAAGTTAGTAACTATTAATAATTTGGAAATTACTGGTTATGTGGGAAATTCTGATAGTGATTTTATTTTAGTATATGGTATGAATGCAAGTAATGGGGATACTGGTTGGTATAAATATGATACAAGTGAAAATACATTACAAAGATATGAATTAATAGATAATACTTCTTTGCAAGAGGAAGTTAGTATTTATTTTATTCTTGTTATAGTTTTTGCTTCTTTATCTTTAATTACTATATTGTTAGTTATTGTTTTACTAGCTATGAATTCTAAATTGAGAAAGAAAAATGGTAAACTTATTTCGATGTTAGAAAATAATCGTAGTAGTGAAAAAAAAGATATTAAGAAAAAAGAGGAAAGTAAAGAAGAAGTTTCTAAAGAAGTGATAAAAGAAAAAGAAGAAACTTTAAAAAATGAAGAGAATAAAAAAGAAGAAAAAGAAGAGCTATCTAAAAGAGAACAAAGGCGATTAGAAAAAGAAAAACTTGCACAACAACAAAAAGAGTTACGTGAGATGCAGGAGGACTTTTTGAAGACTGAAGCCACTGAGATAATTGTAGATGATGTTGAGCTTGAGGATAGTACACCAGTTAGGAAAAATGGAAGGAAGAAAAAATAATCTTCCTTTTTTGTATGTCTTTTTAAAATATGTTTATGTTTTTCCAAAAAACTAGTATAATATAAACAAGGTGGTTATATGAATTTTGAAGTTAACGGACATAACGTTTTTATAATAGTTTTAGTAACTTTTTTAGTAAGTGCTTTTTTAGTACCATTAGTTACTAAAGCGGCTAAGCATGTTGGAGCAATGGATATTCCAAATGCAAGAAAGGCTCATACTGTACCAACACCAAGAATGGGTGGTTTAGCTATATTTGGAGCTTTTTTAGTGGGATATATGCTTTTTGCAAGGATTTCGAAACAGATGATGGGAATTTTATTTGGAGGAATAGTTATTATACTAACTGGAATCTTTGATGATATAAAGCCTGTGTCTGCTAAGATAAAATTGATATTACAAATAATTGCGGCTATTATAGTAGTGTTTTATGGAAATATAGTACTTAGTCATGTAGATATGCTAGGGATAAATATAGATTTTCCAGTACCGTTAAATTATATTATTACAATAATATTTATAGTAGGTATTACAAATGCAATTAATTTAATTGATGGACTTGATGGTTTGGCTTCTGGTGTTTCTTCTATATATTTTCTTACTATTGCAATAATTGCATTTATTCTTAATAAGAAACAAGGATTGGATACTATATTGTCTTTAATAATGTTAGGTTCAACTTTAGGATTCTTATTACATAATTTTCATCCAGCTAAAATATTTATGGGAGATACAGGAAGTTTATTTTTAGGATATATAATTAGTATTATTGCCTTACTAGGATTTAAAGCAACTACTTTGACTTCATTAGTTATTCCTATTTGTATATTGGCTATTCCAATATTTGATACTGCACTTGCTATATTTAGGAGACTTTTAAAAGGGGAGAAAGTTACCACTCCTGATAAAGAACATTTTCATCATCAATTACTAAAGATGAAATTTGGTGTTCGAGGAACTGTTTTAATTATTTATGGAATAAACATATTATTTGCTGCTGTATCAATTTTCTTTGTACTAGGAGATAGTAAGATGGCAATTGCTGTTTATATAGTATTAATGATATTATTGCTTTTCTTAGTACTTAAAACTGATATATTATTTAATCATAAAAAGAAAGAAGAAAAGAAATAGTTCTTTTCTTTTTATTAGAGGTGTTTTGTTATGAAGTTAGACTTATATGATTTTGATGGAACTATATATGATGGTGATTCTGGAGTAGATATTGTCTTGTTTGCCATAAAGAAAAATCCTAAAGTTATATTTCATTTAATGAGTTCTTTGGGAATAATAATTTTATATTTGTTGAAATTAAGAACTAAGGAGGAAATGAAAAATAGATTATTTGGTTTCTTAAAATATTTTCCTGATACTTCAGAATTTGTTAAAGAATTTTGGGAGTGTTATGAACATAAGTTAAAAGATTTTTGGTTAGAAAAAAAGACCCATAAAAATGATATTATTATTTCAGCTTCAGGATATTTTTGGTTAAAACCAATTGCTGATAAATATAAAGTAAGAGATTTATTTGCTACTGAGATTGATCCAAGTACTGGAGTGGTAGTTGGTAATAATTGTCATGGTAAAGAGAAAGTTAGAATATTTAGGGATAAATATCCTAAAGCTGAAGTAATGAAGATGTATACTGATTCTAAGAATGATTTGCCTTTAATAGAGATTGCTAAAGAAGGTATTTTAGTTAAGAAAAATAAACTATATAATTATTATGAATATAAACCTAATTTTATAGTAAGATTTTGGAATTGGGGTTGGGGTGTATATCATAAAAATGAAGAATTATGGAATTATTTAATTGTTGGATTTTTAACTACTTTGGTGAGTTTGGGGACATATTTTATTTGTACTGTTTCCTTTTTGAATCCTAATGATGTAGTAGAATTGCAAGTTGCTAATGTTATTGCTTGGTTGGTGGCTGTGGGTTTTGCTTATATTACAAATAGGTTATTTGTTTTTAAAAGTAAAAATAAAGAAGTATTTAGAGAAATGTGTAGTTTTGTTGGTTCAAGACTACTTAGTTTGTTAATGGATATGGGAGCAATGTTTATTATGGTTTCTGTATTATCTTGGAATGACAAAATAGGTAAAATAATTACGCAAGTAATTGTAACTGTAGCTAATTATATTTTTAGTAAATTATTTGTGTTTAAGAAAGGGGAATAATCCCTTTTTTTAGTAAAAAATGTGATATAATTATAATGGTGGTTTAATATGAATAGTAAATATGAACAATATATGGAAATGCTTGTGCATATTATTGGAGCTAATAAGCTTGCATTTTTAGAAAGACTTAATTCTAAAAGTATAAGTAGCTCTGGTAGATATATGATATGTGATAATGCTGGTAATTTAGTTTCGGCTGGTAATTTACAAGTAGTGGAAATTGAATTTTTAAGAATGTTACATAAGAATGATGATATAGCAAGTAAAGTGATGATAGATAGAAATGAATTATTTAAAAATCTTGAAAATTATCATAAGTATAAAATGCGTAAAGAAGAAGTACCTGTTTCTAAGCAGAATGTAGTGAGACAAGTTTCACGTCCAACTAATCAACCAGCTAAGGTTAAATTGGATAAAACTCAAAAGTATAATAAGAATTGTAAAACAAAACAACAAGTTCCTAAAAGAACAATTTCAGCTTTATTAGTAATGGGAATTACTGTTAGTGTATTTGCTGGTAGTTATATGTATTTAAAAGGAGCAAATAAAAAATCTGGGGAAACTTATTTAGAGCCTGTTAATTATGGTAGTTATGTAGATTCTACACTTGATACAATAACAGAAAGTGAATTTATGCAAGGAGTAGAATACGAAGATGTTACTTTATCAAGAGAAGAAATGATAAAGAGTGCTTGTGACATATATCAATTAAATTATGATTATACTTACAAAATATTGGCTAGTTTATCAGATAATTTTAGTAGTGTGGACTTTTTAGAGGGAAGATTACCAGGATTATCGTGTAAAGGAATGAATGTTAAAACACGAAGTGAGTATGAATTATTTATTTATGCTTGTAGAGTACTAAAACAAGATCCGGGTAGATGGAATGTTAATACAACAAATTTATATATAAAAAATGGTTATTCTAGTGGTCATGATTATTGTGCTTTAATTGAAAAAGTAGCTGATGTTATTGGGGTTGATAAGCATTTGATGTATGCGATTATTCAATCTGAAACAGGTTTTAGAAGTGATTTATTTATGAATTCGAATAATCCAGCAGGCTTAAAATCTAGTATTGATGATTTTTGGAAATTTGATAATCTTGAAGAAGGATTATATGAGTTTGCAATGGAAGTAAAAAAATATTATTATATGCTTGGTAAACCGACAACTGATTTATCTTATGAAACGATAGCTCAAATAGGAGAAATTCATGCACCGATTAGTGATGGAAATGAAAACTGGTTGCCTAATGTTTTGTCGGTACTTGAGTCGACTTTGGAACGTAGTGAAGAATTGTTTGGACCAGAGGTACAAAGTAATGGACTTTCACATTAATGTGGACTTATAATATTTTGGGGAGGAATTAATATGTATAAAATTATAGACGGAAATAAGGCATGTGCTGATGTAGCTTATTTATTTAGTGAAATAGCTAGTATTTATCCAATTACACCTGCTAGTCCAATGGCTGCTGAAGTAGATGTTTTAAGTCATAGTAATAAAAAGAATTTATTTAATGATGATGTTAAAGTAATAGAAATGCAAAGTGAAGCAGGTGCTGCTGGTACAGTTCATGGGGCGTTGCTTGCTGGTAGTTTAGCAACAACTTTTACCGCTTCACAAGGTTTACTTT
>CAZJHG010000010.1:0-39514 GCA_964545885.1 uncultured Muribaculaceae bacterium
ATCCAGTGCTTCTTCTAGAGATACTTTATTATCAAAGTATTCATATAGTTCCTTATATCCTATTCCACCCATTAGAGGTTTAGTTTTGATACCCTTATCATAGAATGTCTTGGCTTCGTTTAATAAGCCGTCTTTTACCATTATATCTACTCTTTTATTAATTCTTTCGTATAAGATTTGTCGTTCAGTAGTTAGACCTATAAGATAGTGTTCATACAACTTAACTGGTTTTGGATAAGTTATATCTTCTTTATTTAGGAAACGTTCCATACGAACTCTATTATTGGGATGAATTGTTACGTTAATATCTTTTTCTTTTATCATTTTATATAATTCTTCATTTGTATAGTTTGAATAATCTTTTTTAGGAGTTGATTCTGTGGTAAAACGATAGTCGTATAAGGCTGCTTTTAAATATAAGCCAGTTCCTCCTACGAAGATAATGTTTCTGTCTTTAAATTTCTCTAGTAGATTACGAGCATCTTTTTGATAATCATATACTGTATAATCTTCTGTTACGTCTTTTATATCGAATAAATAATGAGGAACTCCTTCTTTTTCATCTTCTCTTACTTTAGCTGTACCAATGTCTAGTTCTTTGTATACTTGCATAGCATCACAATTAATTATAATTGCGTTATATTTTTTAGCTAGTTCTACTGATAATTTAGTCTTACCTACTCCAGTTGGACCAACAATACAAATAATCATATAAACACTTCCCTTACTTCATTTTTCCTAGATATTATACCACACTGGCTTTAGAATTTTATAGTAAATAAATTATATGATATAATCTTTTTGTTAGTGAGGTGTGTTATGAAAAAGAAACTTAATGATTATTTTAAAAATTTAGGTAAGGCTCTTAAATATGCTAAAAAGCAAAAGAAAGAATTCATACTATTTTTTATTGCTAATACTATTTTAACTTTGACTGGAGCTATTGGCCCGCTAATTAGTGCTCAACAATTACTTAAATTATCTGATGGAATGTTGATGCAACTATTAATTATTTCGATTTGTTTATTCATTGTTGAAATTACTAGAAATATTACAAGATTCTTTGCTAGGAAGTACTCACAAATATTTTCAAGAGAGATTTTAAAACATATACAAGTTGACGTAGCTAGTGAAATGTTAAAAGTTGAAACAGCTGATTTAGACAAGAAATCTAGTGGTGTATTTATTAATAGACTAGTTTCTGATACTAATAGAATTGCAGATATATTTTTACAATTAAATGTTTCAGTTACTGATGTTATAGCTAATATAGGAATATTGTTTGCAATATTTGTAGTTAATAAATTGATATTCTTATACTATGTTTTTGCTTTATTAGTAATTTTTGTTTTAGAAAGAAAAAGAATAAAGAAATTTAATGAATTAGATAAACACTATAGAAAGACATCTGAGAAAACAACTGGCTTAGCTGGTGAATTAATTAGAGGTATTAGAGATATTAAAGTACTTAATGCTTCAAAGTCTTTTATTGATAACGTGTCAATACGAATTAATGAATTAAATCAAGAAAGATATTCAATGAGTGATATAACTAGGAAATATAATTTAATGATAAATAGTATTAGAGATTTATTGAATTTAGTACTTATTATTATAGCTATTGTTATGATTTATTATGAACAAATAAGTGTTGCTAATTTTATTATTGTTTATATGTATAAAGATAAATTATTTAATCTACTTACTTTGATTACTCAAATGATGGAATGGTTTAAAGATTTTAATCTATCTGCTGGACGAGTATTTGAAGTGATTGATAGTGATGCCTTTAAAAAAGAAAAATTTGGTACTAAGCATATTGATAAAATTAAAGGTAATTTTGAATTTAGAGATGTACATTTTGGATACGATGATAAATTTGAAGTACTAAAAGGAGTTAACTTCAAGATAAAACATAATGAAACAGTAAGTTTTGTTGGTAAGTCGGGAGCTGGTAAATCAACTATATTCTCTTTACTGGCTAAGATGTATGATGTTAATGATGGTGATATTTTTATTGACGGAATAAATATTAAAGAATTAGATGAAGATTCTATTAGGGGAAATATTAGTATAATTACACAAAGTCCTTATATCTTTAATATGACGATTAGAGAGAATTTAACTTTAGTAAAAGACGGATTAACTGAAGAAGAAATGATAGAAGCTTGTAAGCTGGCTAAGTTACATGATTTTATTATGTCACTACCAGATAGATATGATACTCTGGTTGGTGAAGGTGGTCTTACTCTTTCGGGAGGTCAAAGACAAAGACTTGCTATTGCACGTGCTTTAGTACAAAAAACAAAAATTATATTATTTGATGAAGCAACATCAGCACTTGATAATGAAACACAAAAAAGCATTCATGAAGCTATTAATAATATGAAAAATGATTATACTATTTTAATAATTGCTCATAGATTATCTACTGTTATAAATAGTGATCGTATTATGATGATTGATGATGGTAAGATAATTGCTTCTGGGACTCACGAAGAATTGCTAAGTAATAATAAAGAATATAAAAAGTTATATAACTTGGAATTAAAAAAGAATCAAGATTAGTATATATTTGATTCTTTTTATTTGAGATGAAAATTTGCGTATTTAGTTCTTTGTGTGATAGTATAGCACTACTAAAGAGGTGGTACTATGAGTAACTTTTTTGATACTTTTGACCAAGAATATTATAAAACTTTTAGAGAAAATGCTGAAACACTTAATCCTGATTGGATAAGTAAAAGTGAACTAGCGCGTGCTAACTTGGTCGCTAATGATATAATTAATGCTCATTCTAAAAGTAAGTCTAATACTACTGATTTAATATCTTATGGGGAATTACTTTCCTACTCAGTAAATAGTTTATACGAAATGGGACTATGTGATATTGCTACTAACTCAATATCTTTATTACAAAAAGTGGATGCTTATTCTTTAGATGGGGCTGGATTTGGGGAGTTTGGAGTACATTCTAGTATCTATTCTACTGGTGGTGATGTTGCTAAAGAATGTCAGTATTTACTGGTACCGGATAAATTATTTCTTGAATCAATCCCTTTTATGGTTCATGAAATAACACATATGTATAAAGAAAAAAATCCTGATGAATGCAAAGGAATCTATACTAATTTAGAGGTTATACCTATTACTGTAGAGATGATTAGTGCTTATTTAAGTTTGGATACTAATAAAAGAAAGAATGTCTTCTTAGAAAGAGAAAACGGATTATTTTATCAAGCTATTCAATTTAGACGAATTATTAAGGAGTTAAATATAGAACATTCTAATTTAGAAAAAGAGAATTTAAAGACGGCTTTGGGATTGACTGTTGTGTATCTAAATTCTTTTTACTACTCTACTATATTGTTTAAATTATATTTTATGGATAAAAATTTGGTAATAAGTTTAATTAATAAAGTTTTAACTGGAGAAATGTGTACTTGTGATGTTGTTGAGATTCTTGAGAATCATGTACCTTCAATTGAATCAAAGTACCAAGATGGTTTAGATAATTTTAGAAGTTTTTTAAAATAATGATAAAGAGCGATGGTTAGTTCATCGCTCTTTTAAACATCTTTTCTAAATCATAGATGGTAAATTTTATAATAGTTGGTCTTCCGTGAGGACAGTTGTATGGGTTATCTGTATTAACAAGTTCTCTTAGTATTTCTTCTTGGGCTTCTGTACTTATACGAGTATTGGCTTTGATAGACATTTTACAAGCTAATGTAATAGCGATGTGTTCATTAAATTTAACTCTATCAAATCTTGAACCGATACTAATTATTGAATCAAATATTTTGTGAATTGATTCTTCTTCATATCCTTCTTTTAACCATGTTGGATGTTCTTTAATAGTAAATGTGTTATAACCAAATTCTTCTATTATAAATCCCATATTAATTAGAATATCCATATGTTCTTTTATAAGAAGAAAATCACTTGAATTTAGTTCTATATTAATAGGAAATAAAGGAGCTACTGTAGATGTTTTTTCTTCTTTTAAAGCTTTTAAATATTTATCATAGTTAATTCTTTCTTGAGCGGCGTGTTGATCTATCAAATATACACCTTCTTCATTTTGGGCTATGATATATGTACCTAATGCTAGTCCTACTGGATATAATACTAGTTTTTTTAATTCAGGATTAATTATTAAATCTTTTGGTTCTGCTTCATATTCGAAACTTTCTTCTTTAACACTAAAATCTAATTCTGTTTGATATGATTCTTTTGGTTCTTTATCATCAGTTTTTTCATCTACTATTTCATTTTTAATCATAGCTGTGGGTAAAGAAATTTCTGGTTCATCTTTAAGGGCTTTAGGAATTAATAATTCATTGTATAATTTATCTTTTATGGTATTAACTATCATATGGTATAATTCTTCTGTTTTACTTAATTTGATGTCCTGTTTTGTTGGATGAATATTTACATCAATAAGTGTTGGATCTGTTTCGAACTTTAATACAACGATTGGAAATTTTATATCTGGTTTATAGGTATAATATGCATCATTAATTGCTCTATTTAAGTCGTTATTTCTTACTACTCGGCCATTTACTATTGTTATCATGTGGTTTCGATTTGATTTTAAAATTTCTGGTTTACAAATATATCCTTCCATATCATAATCATCGGTTGATCCTTTTACTTCGAGCATATTGCTGGATACATTTAGACCATATATTTCATGAATAGTTTTTAATAAGTTATTCGAACCACTTGTTTTAACAATTGTTTTATTATTATTTGTTAATTCAAATTTTATTTCAGGATATGAAAATGCTAGTTTTTCAATGAATGAGACCGTATTAGCTAGCTCATATTGCTCGCTTTTTAAATACTTTAAACGAGCTGGTGTGTTGTAAAATAAGTTTGATATGGTAATTATCGTTCCTTTTCTAGCATCAGATGGTTCATTTATTTCAAGTTTACCACCTTTAATATGAATGTGTGTACCAACGTTACTAGCACAAGTTATTAAGTCAACTTCTGATACGGAAGCAATTGATGGCAATGCTTCACCACGGAATCCTAAAGTATTTATAAAAAACAAATCGTCTTCACGCATTAATTTTGATGTTGCATGTCTTTGGAAAGCTAATAGTGCATCTTCGCTTTCCATTCCTGAACCATCGTCAGTAATTTTTATTTCAGAGAGACCACCTTCTAATAAGTCAACTTTAATAGTTGTGGCTCCAGCGTCGATACTATTTTCGACTAATTCTTTTACTACTGATGCACATTTTTCTACTACTTCACCAGCTGCTATCTTATTAGCAAGGTTTTCACTCATTACTTTGATTTTGGTCATTATAATTCTCCTTTCTTAGGGTTATTAATCTTTGAAAATTGATTCTCTTACTTCGAATAAGTTTTTGTTTACAGAGTTAATAGTTAGAGTACAAGGTTTCTTTATATTTACAAATCCTAAGCTTTTTATTATTAAATCGCTATTAGCTGGAATTTCAAGTGTAATCTTGTTTTCATTTAATAAATCTGTATTCTTATTAAATACTCTTTCTATTGAAATATCATTACTAATATAGAATGTAAAACTATTAGAAATAGATGAAGATATTCTTATTCTATCTTCAATAATTAAGCTAGCTATATCTTTTAATTGATATGTAGTTGGTTTTAAGATTAATCTAGGATTTACTTTTTTTATTAAATCAAATTCATTTTCTTTATATATTGTGTTATTTAAAGTAAAACCTGGTGAATCAATAATTGCTAATTTATCAGAAATTTTTATTTTAATAAAATCAATTGTAGTATTAGGTATTGAACTTGTTGTTATTTGCTTATCAATAATATTATTTAATGAACTTAATTTATTTATTAGTGTTGATTTACCAGCGTTAGTATATCCTAAAATATAGGCTTCATTTATGCTATTTTGTTCTAGGTAAGATGTAATCTTTTTAGTATTGATATTCTTTTTAGAACTTTGAAATAAGACTTCCTCATCAATAGAATAGTTCTTTTTAAGGAAAGAAATTATTTTAGATTCTTTGATAGATTTAGGAATAATATCTAATTTACTGATAACTAATGCTTTAGGTACTTTTATCTCTTTAAATGTGTTAATTGTTTCTGAATTAATACTTAAAAAATCTATTAAAAAGTAAACGTATTTAGCTTTTTTGTTTACTTCTGTAATGATGTATTCGTTTATATTTTCTAGATTAGTAACTATTCTTTCATTATAATGGATTATTTTAAAACACCTTTCACAGTATGAAGAATTGTTATATTTATCTTTTCTTATATAGCCTTTTTCTAATTCGTTAGTTGTTTGTAGTACTGAACCACAACCTGTACATTGTTTATTCATAGTAAACACCCTTTTCTATTATCTTGTATTTATTAATTACTTTGTTTTCTTTTAAACGATTTATTTTTGTTATTATTGATTCCTGTTTTGATAGAGGGTTAACTAAAATGCTGGTGATGTTCATTTTGTTAGCACCTTTTATATCAGTATATAATTGATCACCAATGGCAGCTATGCTAGATGGACTTATATTATTCTCTCTTATTATTCTTTTGTATTGTCTTTTTAATGGTTTAGCTGAGAAATAATATGCTTTTGTTCTTAATACACCGCCAAATACTGTGGCTCTTCTTTTTAAAGCATTAGAGATTATAAATATTTCAAAGCCGTCTTTTTGGAGAGTTTTAAATAGTTCGATAACTTTCTTTGATGGCGTTTTTTCTTTTGGTTTGGCAATGGTGTTATCAATATCAAATAATAAAACATTTATATTTTGTTCTTTTAATTTATTATAATTTATACTGAATATATCTTTGGTATAAATAGTTGGTTTTAAAAATTTGTTCATTTAAATCAACCTCGTTAATATTATATCTTATTTTTGCTTTTTTTGAATTAAAAAAGCTACTTTTAGTAGCTATTCTTCATTAGATGAACATGTTGAATTGCTTCGGGCATATATTTTAGTACAAGCAGCATCTCCGCATAGATATCCATCTTTTGTATATAAAATTTTTGTTTCATTGTTATCTTCTTCAGGAGTAAAAGTAATAACTCCTTTTTTCATTTTAAATGTTCCGTACTCCAAATCTGCTTCAGTAGCTTCGTCTGAATCAGTATATGTATATTTACCCCAATCTTTAATATTATATAAAGAAATGTTCATTTTAGCATAACTTTGTTCTGCTGATTTTACTCCTGATAAAGAGCTTAATTCTTCGATATATGTGCCAATATGATCCATAGTATCTAAAGTAATAATAAATGAAGCGTAGATTTCTGTTTCGTTAATATCAATTCCTATTATTTTAGCATAGTCTTCTCTTGAATAATAATTTAAACTTATTACGTTTTCAAAACCCTCTATTTTATTTTCGACAGCTTTTTTAGCTTTTTCAGATATATCATTATCTAATAATACTACTATTGTAGATGTTTCATCATATTTACACCAGTATCCTTCGTATTTGTTATGAGTTTGATTATATATATTATATATAATTCCTGCTACTATAAGTATTAATATTATAATCAAGGTTATTTTATACTTTTTTTTCATATTAAACCTCTTTCCTAACTATTAAATTTTTATTATATTCAAATTATATCATTTTTATTTAGTTATTTAAATATAATTCATTAGGTGATGTAATGTTTTTTAATATTTTAAATTTTTTTAAAGGTTTATTCTTTTTTACTGGAAGTTATTCTGTTAATGTGTTTCCACCACCTCTTACTAAAGATGAAGAAAATGAATACATTAAAAAAATGTTACTTGGTGATAAAGAAGCTAGAAATAAGTTAATTGAGCATAATTTAAGACTTGTTGCTCATTTAGTTAAGAAATTTGAATCTACTGAGTTACTTACAGATGATTTAATTAGTATAGGTACTATTGGACTTATTAAAGGAATAGATAGTTATAATCCTAATAAGAATATAAAAATAACTACGTATATAGCAAAGTGTGCTGAAAATGAAATATTAATGTTTTTTAGAGCTAATAAAAGGAGATGCAATGATGTAAGTTTGAATGATTGCGTTGGTGTCGATAAGGAAGGAAATGAAATTACCTTAGTAGATGTATTACCTAGTCAAGAAGATGATTTGGGTAATTTGATTGCCAAAAAGACTGATATAGAATCTTTAATACAATATTTGGATGTTTTAAATAAAAGAGAAAAAGAGATTATTATAAAAAGATATGCTTTATTTGATAGTGATCAATATACACAGAAGGATATTGCTAATTTAATGAATATTTCTAGAAGTTATGTTTCTAGAATAGAAAAAAGAGCTTTAACAAAACTATATAAAGAATTTTATAAACATGAAAAAAAGGATTTATAAATCCTTAGTTCTCTGGAATTTTATCTACATCATCAACCATTGTAAGTTGTTCTTCTATTGCGTGTTTGATACGAGATTTATATATTTTAAGGCTTCTTCTTAATTGGTCAGCTTCTAATTCTGTTTTTTCAGCCTGTAATAATGCGTCGTTTATTATATGCGATGCATTTTTTTTAGCGTCAGAAATGATTGCTTTTGCTTCATCACGTGCTGCTCTTTTAAGTTGATTTGATGATTCTTCAGCAATTATTATCGCCTTATTTAATGTGGTTTCTAAATTTTTATAATGTTCTATTTTTTCTTGTAATTGGGCTATTTCCCTATCACGAGATTTTAATTTTTTTAACATGTTTTCATATTCGATTGTTACTTGGGATACAAATTCGTTTACTTCAGTTTTATCGTAACCAATTGTAACGTCTTTGAATTTTCTCATGATTCACCCTCTTTTATTTAGAATAAATTCACTACCATTCTGGTGTTTCTTCGCTTTTTTCTTGTTCTTTATTGTCTTCACTTATTTTACCTTGAACATTTACGTTCTTAGGTGTACATAAGTAAATACCAACACCAATTTTTTGCATTGTACCACCAATAGCATATATACATCCGCTTAAAAAGTCGATGATTCTTTTAGCTTGATCAGATGTTACTCTTTTTAAATTAACTACGACGCTATTTCTATTTTTTAAATGGTCGGCAATTTGTTGAGATTCAGAATATGCTCTTGGTTCTAGTAAAATCATCTTATTGTTAGAATTTTCTACTGTTTCAGATGAGCCAGAATAATATTCGTCTTCAGTTCCGTTAAAATTTGCTTCTTCATCATCGATTTCTGTAAAGATTTTCTTTATATTAAATGCCATATATAAGCCTCCTATACTATGTTACTCTTTAATTATATATGATTATCTGTTTTTTTTCAATAAAATTTAAAAAAGAAAGATTTTTTTACCTTCCTTTTTTACTAAGTGTTAATCTTTCTTGTCTTACATCTTGAGACAATGAGTTTAAAATCAGTTTTTCATACTTACTATGGAGTATTTTTGTATCATCTTTTTTCATTGAGTTAATTAGTTCTTTAGCCTGAAAAATTAGCTGACTATCTAATACTGGTGTATCTGGATTAAAGTATTTACTGTATAAATTAATTATTATTATTTCGTTATGAAATCTTATATATTTTAATTGATATGATTCGTTATTTAATTCGTATATTCTTATTCCCTCGATAATTTGGGCTAAATTGCCTGCTTCTGGTTTTATTGCTAGTTTGTGTAGCAGTGCATATATTTGAGCATACGATGTTATATCTAAAGTGTCAATTGTTCTCAAAATATATGGTATACTTTCGTTATTTGTTAAGTAATAAAAAACACTTTTATTATTTTCATTTTTTTCTAGACTATTAATTAACTCTTTTAAGATTGAGACTCTTTTGCTTAAAATATCTAATGTATTTTGAAATTCATCTGTATTTTGCACTAATTGAAGATATTTACAAATCGATATTACATCATTTTTTGTACGAGAAATTAAAAGTTGTAACTGACCAGTTGTTTTACTTTCATATTCGATGGCTTTTCCAATATATGATTGTTCTTCTTTACTTAGTAAATTTTTTAAAGCTTCTTCTTTTTCTAGTTCTTCTTTTAATAGTTTATCTTTTTTTATTTTATCTTCCATTTGATTTAGTAAATTTGTAGCTAAATTTACGTCTATTTTAGACTCTTTTAATAAAAGTTTAAATTCTTTGTAGTCTTCAATACTAGCTGTTACTTTTCCGTTACTAATATATTTATGAAGTTCTTGTAAAGCTGTTCTTTGACTAAGAAGTTCATCTTTCAATTCTAAGTTATTCTCTTTAAGGTGTTCTATATTTAATTCAGTTATTATTTCTGTAATAAGGTGATTGTTTTCTTCTAGTTCTTTGGTTGTATATAGTGTTATAAATAGTTTTTCGAATAAAAGTCTTATTGTGTTATAGTTTTCTTTTGTTGTAAGTTCGTTATTTGCACTAAATAATGAAACAATATCTTGTTTTATTTTACTATTTATATGTTCTGTTTTGCGTGTTTTTCTTAGTACTTCCAGTAAGATTGCTATTGTTTCATTGCAAGGAATATTTTTCTCTGAAGAATACTTAAATAATAACTTAATTATTTCATCAGAATTTTTTAATTCTTTTGTTATTTGATTATCTTCTATACCTGATATTAGTGAATTTATTTCGTCTATTTTGGCTGCTAATTCGTTTTTTGTGGTATTTAATTTATTGTTTTTTTTATTTTTAATGTATTTAGATAATTCTTTTTTAGTAATGGGGTTGAACTTTGATAATAGTGTTTGTTTAGTGCTTGCACGGTATTCTTGTTTTAATTCTCTTATAACACTATAGTTCTCTGCAATTATTATTTCTTCATTCGGGAGTGTTTTAATAGCTTCTGATATTTCTTGTAATTCTTTTGATAGTTGACTGACTTCTTTTTCTAAATAAATTTTAAATCGTTCCATTGTATCACTCCCCTTGAAAATTTTGTTCTATTATATAATATATGAAATAATGGGGGCAAATTAAAAGACGGAGTTTTTCCGTCTTTAACGTGAATTTTACACTAAAATTCTATTTTTTCTTTGATATAATTAGGTAATTCATCAATACTTAGTTTAATTTGTTCCATAGTATCTCTATCTCTTACTGTAACTATATTGTTTTCTAATGTTTCATCATCAATAGTGATACTGAATGGTGTACCAACTGCATCATTTCTTCTATAACGCTTTCCGATTGAACCAGATTCGTCGTATGATACATTAAAATCTTTGCATAATTTCGCATATACTTCCATCGCTTTATCAGCGTGTACTTTTTTGATTAATGGTAAAATTGTTGCTTTTACTGGAGCTAGTGCTGGATGAATTTTAAGAACTTCTCTTGTATCACCATTTTCTAATTCTTCTCTTTCATAAGCGTTGCAAATAAATGCTAAGATTGCTCTATCTAAACCAAGAGATGGTTCAACAACATATGGAGTATATCTTTCGTTTGTTTCTGGGTCTAAGTATCTTAAATCCGCTTTTGAGTGTTCCATATGAACTGATAAGTCATAATCTGTTCTATCAGCTATTCCCCATAATTCTCCCCATCCCATTGGGAATAAGAATTCGATATCTGTTGTTGCTTTACTATAGAAAGATAATTCTTCTTTAGCATGATCTCTATATCTTAGGTTTTCGTTTTTGATGCCTAGTGATTTTAACCAATCGATGCAATATGTTTTCCAATAACCAAACCATTCTAGGTCAGTATCTGGTTTACAGAAGAATTCTAGTTCCATTTGCTCAAATTCTCTAGTACGGAATGTGAAGTTACCAGGAGTTATTTCATTTCTAAATGATTTACCGGTTTGACCAATACCAAATGGTAATTTAGCTCTCATACTTCTTTGAACATTTAAGAAATTTACAAAGATACCTTGAGCTGTTTCACCACGAAGATATACTTTTGACTTTGTATCTTCTGTTACACCCTGATGAGTTTCGAATAATAGGTTGAATTTTCTAATTGGTGTAAAGTCACTAGAATCACATTTTGGACATTTGATGTTGTTTTCTTTGATAAAGTTTTCAATCTTTTCATTATCCCATCCGTCACCTGTTTCTTCTCCGTTTGTAAATTCTTCAATAAGTTTGTCTGCTCTATGACGTGATTTACATTTTTTGCAATCAATTAGTGGATCATTAAAATTAGTAACGTGTCCACTTGCTACCCATACTTCTGGGTTCATTAGGATTGCTGAATCTAGTCCATAGTTATATGGATTTTCTTGGATGAATTTTTTCCACCAAGCACGACGTACATTTTCTTTTAATTCTCTTCCTAATGGTCCGTAGTCCCAAGTGTTTGATAGACCTCCGTAGATTTCACTTCCTTGGAATATGAAGCCATATTGTTTACAGTAGTTTACTATGTCTTCCATTTTTATTTTTTCCATATTTATACCTCTTTCTTATATTATTTTTTCTTTTATAGTTCGCGGGTTTAAACTCACTTGAGTCCCTTAGCTGGATTGTGTCTTAGCATTGAACACTTTCTTATAAATAAAAAACTTCTAGAAATGTGTAGGAACGAGTTTAACCCGCGGTTCCATCCTACTTATTTCTAGAAGAAATCTGCTTTATTTTATATAGCTCGTGGTTGCCAACCCAGTCATCGCTTGTATGAATTGATTATAACAAATTTTGTTTATTTGTCAACTTATTTTCTTACCAACCACTTTTGGATTGGTTTGTCACTATAAGGACATAATTCTTTATATAATTGTTCTATCTTAGAACGCCTTTCTTCTTGGTTTTGAAAAAAGCTAAACTGATTATGAATATTTCCGTGGTAAATTATTTCTGCTTTAGTTTTATAAAACATATATTCATCTAATGATATGTTGTCTTGTTGCGATGTGAAAATTCTTAATAATTCCTTTTCTGAATCAGGATTTAATACTATTGAATTAGGATTCATTACTAGGTATTTAGATGGGCCTGATATGACAAATTGACTTACTTTTACTGATTCTGGTTCAGCGAAAGAGATATCTTTGGGTAAGGAAGAAAACATGCCACAAGTTGGATCAAATAAATACATCTTACCGTTTTCAGTAACTGCTGTTACTGAGTGATTCCATTGAACGTGATCTTTTTGAGCTATTTTAACTGGGTCTGAAGTAGTACTTATTGCTGATATATTAGCGGCTGTGTAACCAATTTCATTCATAACATCTCTTGTAAATGAGGACATATGACGACATACTGATGTTCCACTTAGAACTCTAGCTCCTAAGATATCTACTAAATAGTCTTTTTCATTTTGATATTTTTTGTACTGATGGTTCATGTATTTTGAAAAATGCCCGCTCTCTAGTAATATTTGTAAATATAAAATTGTTTCTTTACTTGAGGTTAAACCGACTTTTTTAATTAATTTAGCGACTTCTTCGATATAGAAATTATATTCACTTTTGCAATCTCTATATGTCTGACTTTTTTTTAAAATTTCAGTAATTTCTTCTCCTTCAGTAATATTTTCTTTTTCCCACTCTCGCTTAAGTTGACTTAGCTCAAAGCCAATAGTACAACCGAATAAAGCTTTTAATGGCAAATAATCTGATATACATAATGAAAAAGTATTTGCTGCTATTATGCATCCACATGATATGGCGTGTTTGTTATGTAAAAGTCTTTTGTAACGAGTCTTTTTTAGGTCTTTTGATAATTCTAATATATCTATTACTTGCATACTTGGTCCTCCTTTTTAACTGTGGGGTTATCATAACAAAATATATTTAAAATAGCAATTTTATCATAAGAAAAAGCGCCTTCAGATATGGCACTTTAGATTATAGAGTTTAATTTTTTTAAGAAAGCTTTGCTTTTTAAATATAGGCCTGTATATCTTTCGTAGTATTTATCTAGAAAATAATTTATTTCTTGGGCTGTTTGATTACTTATTTTTATATCTGTGATAGTTTTAATATCTATTAAATAATACATTCTTATTAATTTGATGCTTTTGGAATCGAGAATGTGTTCATTACTATAACAGTTTTGACAAATATAGCCGCCTTCGTCAGGATCTAATGTAACTATATTTTTCTTGCTACCGCATTTTATACATGAATCTAAATTTAATCCTACTCCTAAGTAGTCGAGATACTTTAGTTCAAGGATGTTTGTTAAAATAAGAGGATTTTTTTGTTCGTTTAGCTTTATCACCGTATTAATAAATATGTTATATATATCTAGATCGTTGTTTTGCTTTACTACTTGATATGTTAAATCTGTTATGTAGGACATATAACTTATTAATTCAATGTTACTTTTTATGTTTGTTAAGTTGTCTATGATATCAATGTCTACTAATTTTGAGAGTTTGTTTTCAGTATAGTTTATATGAAAGATGCCATAAGTAAATTTGAGAGTCTTGGTACGAAGTGGGTTTTTTACACTTTTTACGTTGTTACACATTATACCAATAATACCTCGTTCTTTGGTAAGAACGTTGATTATTTTAGAATTTTCTCCATAAGGAGTTTCAGATATTATAATACCTTCGAATTTACTTATCATATTACATCACTTCTATTTTAATTTTTTATATTTTAAATAATATTCTATTTTTCCTGTTTCTTTAAATAAGCGCCATGCTTCTTCTTTATTCATAAAAAGAACCCATCCTTTCTAAATATATAATGGGTTCTTTTAATATTTTTTATTCATTAACTTATATAGTCGTTTTCGTTGAAACCTAGTTCGTTTAAATATCTTTCTTTATCTCGCCAATTCTTGATTGTTTTAACAAATAATTCTAGATATACTTTTTTATCCATTAGATTTTCAATGTCTTTTCTGGCTTCGATTCCTACAGCTTTAAGCAAAGAACCTTGTTTTCCTATTACGATTTTCTTTATTGAGTCTCGGTCGACAATAATATCTACTGTTATATTAACAATATTTTTCTTTTCTTCAAATTTTGAAGTTATACATGTGATACTATGTGGTATTTCTTCTTCTGTCATACGGAAGATTTTTTCACGAACAAATTCACTTGCTAAGAAACTTAGGGTACTTGTTGTAATCATATCATCATCAAAGTATCTCATATCATCTTTTATATATTTTTTTATGACATTTAATAGTCTATCTACATTACTTCTTGATAGCGCTGATATTGGAACTATTTCAGCAAATTCATATAGATCTTTGTAATCATTTATAGATTTTAATATTTCTTCTTCTGTCATTTTATCAACTTTATTTAGAACTAAAATAACATCTGTATTTGTTTCACTAAATGAACTGATTATTTTTTTGTCGCCTGCACCAATACCATCTGCGGCATCTACAACAAATAGTATTAAGTCAACATCTTTTGTTAAACTCTGTGCTTCTTTATTTAATACTTTACCTAGTTTGTTTATTGGTTTATGAATGCCTGGTGTATCTACAAATACTATCTGATATCCATCTTCGTTATATATTCCTTGTATTATGTTTCTTGTTGTTTGTGGTTTATTACTTGTTATTGCTATTTTACTATTAATTAAAGTATTTAATAGTGTTGATTTACCTACATTTGGTCTTCCTATTAAACTTACAAATCCGCTTTTCATTATATACCTAACACTCCTATTATATATGGAATATATACAACACAACCAATTACTAAAGCCATACAAGCTAAGACGAATGTGGCAGCACTACCACAATCTTTGGCTATTTTAGCTAATGGGTGAATTTCTAGTGTAACCATATCGACAATTGCTTCGATAGCTGTGTTAATTAATTCCGCTGATAAAACCATTCCTATGGCTATTATTGTTACTAACCATTCCATTCCTGTTACTTGAAAGAAAATATTTACTGCTATTACTAAGATTGTTGCTATTACATGGATTAGCATACTTTGCTCGTATTTATATGCATATTTTAATCCTTCTATTGAATAGCCGAAGCTTTTTATAAATCTTTTAAAACCTCTTTTTTTGATATCATCTCTTGATATTTTTGTCATTTAAAATCAACTCCTGCAACGAAAACATGACTTTTTCATCTTCTTCTGTCATATGATCATAACCTAATAAATGAAGTAAACCATGTACTGCTAAAAAAGATAGTTCTCTTTTTTCGCTATGACCATAATCGATAGCTTGACGTTTCATTTGGTCAATACAAATATAAATATCACCTAACATACGAATATCGTCATATACTACATCTTCATTATCTTCTAAAGCAAACGAAATAACATCAGTTACGCGGTCTACTTGACGATAATTTTTATTCATTTCATGAATTTCTTCGTCTGTTACAAAGATAATAGAAAATATAGCGTTATTTACTTTTTCGTGTTCTAAAGTATAATCTAATACTTCATATAAATAATCATAATCTTTATATAATTCATTGTCTACTATTGTATAATTGTTTTTCATTAAAATGTGAACCCCCATATACTTCCAAATAGGAAGATAATTATTATTATAACTAGGATAGCTAGTATATTATAAAATATATTATTTTTTAAGAAACTTGGTAAATGATTTTTAATAGCTTTTATACTTATATAACACATAAAACCAAGAATTGCTCCTAAAACATTTAATATAATGTCATCTACATCGAATGCACGTCCTATTTTATACTGAATTAGTTCAGCTGTCAAACTTATTAAAATAGAAACAACTAATATATGATGGGTTTTTTTAGCTTTTAAATAGTCGGATACAAAATATCCAAACGGAATAAATAATACTATGTTGCCTATTACATTATAGAAAAACTGAGTTGATCCAATAGAATATCTTGTGATTTCTTTAAATGGAATGAAATTCATACCACTTGATGCATTTTCAGTACTTAGTAACAAATAATATAATAAAAGTATATAAATTATAAATAATAAATTATAGAATTCTTTATAGAAAACAAAACTATCATTGTTAATGAACACTTTAGTTAATTTTAGAACTGTCATAATTGCAATAAACAAAGCAAGCATTGGCCATGTATTACTTAGAGTATCATATAAAGTTTCATAAAATGGAGTTAGACTATGCATATGAATCACTTCCTTATTCATAAATAGTAGTACTTATTTGCTCTTCGGCTACTATAAATAATTCTAATTCTATTTTACTATCATTTGCTTGTTTTTTCAAAACTTTTCTATCTAATATTTTATATTCTTTATTTAAAGTATGAGATAATGCTTCGTTAGTTTTTTCTTCTATTATAGTTTCTTGCTCATTAGAAGTGAGTTCTATAATATTTTTTTCTACTTCGTATTCTTTAGATAAATATATTTCTATACCAAAAATATTTATAATTTTTTTATTTTCTTCTTGATAGTTACTTATTCTTGATTTAAATAATTTATATGATCTATTATTATATTTAAATAAAATATTATATCTGTTTTTTTCTTTTTTAGTTAGTATTTCTTTTGTTTTGGGAATAGTTATATTTATTGTGTACCATGTTGTACCATATACTATTCCTGATGCACATACTTGTTTTTTTAATTCTTCATTATATTTAATACTTCCTGATATTAAGAGATCTCCTTTTTTTACTGAGTCGTTTGTGTTTACTACTTCTTCTCCTTTAGAAGTTATTATTCTAGTAATTATAGAATCTTTAGTAGAGATAATATTGCAATATTCTTGTTTTTCTTGTTTACTTTTAGTTACTTTTGGTTCTAGGTTTATTACATATTTCATACCTATTCTTTCTATATTAAGCCATTCTAATAAATCTTTATTGTTTGAAAGAATGATTTCTTTTATATTATTTAATGTTTTATTATCTTTTATTGTTGTGTATTTAGTAATACCTTGTTTATCTAGTTCATTTAATATATGGGATTTTAAGTTTATATTTCCTGTTATAACTTGGATATCTATTATTATTCTTGTCATAAAGAATATTGTACTAAGTATTATGATGAAGTATATAATGGATATTTTTTGATTATTTAGTTGTTTTTTTATATTTTGTTTTCCATATTCTCTAATTATTTCTATATTATAATATTTGTTTATTTTATTTAGGTCTTTTAAGCTTATTTTAAGGGTTATTCCGTCTTTTTGATATTTTATATTATAGATGTTTATTTTTAGTTTATTTAAGTATTTAATGGCTTTATAAGGTGATTTTGTTAATAATTTTATTTCTATCATATTTGTGTCTTATTTATTATTTTTATGTTTTCTATATTGCCATTAAATAGTATTTCGTTATCTAATAATTTTAATACTCTTAAGTTATTACCTGTTATGTTTAAAATATTTTGATTTACTATTATAGTAATGTCTGTTTCTGAAATGTTATCAATTTTTTGATAGTTATTAATGTATATGTAGTTTTCACTGATATTTATGTTATAAGTATTATTTCTTAAATAGTTTGTAATATTTTGTAATAACATAGAATCACCTATATAAGTATATGAAAAAAGAAGACCTTTTATTTGTCTTCTTTTGTTTTTGATGTTTCTTTTGTATATTCATCAACGTGTTTACGGAAGTTTGTTGATGAGTATTTACCGCTTCTATATGTGTAGCGAACATCGCAATATTCACGTAATTTTTCGAATCTTTCGTCGCCTTCCCAGTCACTCCCCATTGCAACGATTGAGATGCCATATTTTTTGATATCGTCTGGTTTTTGGTCCCAACGTTCTTCAGGAATTACTTCATCAACGTATTTAATTGATTCTACTACGAATTTTCTTTCTTCATAAGTTAAATATGAACTTTTATGTTTTATTGCGTTGAATTCATCAGTTGATACTCCTACTATAAGGTAGTCACCCATTGCTTTAGCATCTCTAAAGTGCTCAACGTGACCTGCAGTAAGTAAGTCATATGTTCCGTATGTTATTACTTTTTTCATTTTTTGTCTCCTTTTTTTAAAACATCTTTGAATATTACTTTGATAACTCTTTCACTAGCATTGCCATCATCTAAGTAATTGAATTTTTCATTAAATTTTTTGTATGTTTCTTTATATTTTTTAGATATTTTATCGATATTTTTGATAATATCTTCTACCTCGTCTTGAGTTTTTGCTATTGGACCAGGTAGTTCATCTAGGCTTATATAAAAGTCGCGAAGATTATTTTTATAATCGTCAAAGTCATACATATAATAAATTATTGGCCTTTTTAAGTTTGCGTAGTCAAAGAAGATACTTGAGTAATCTGTCATAATTATGTCGGCAATTAGATATAACTCATTTATTTCGTCATATCTTGCGACATTGAAAACAAATCCTTTGTATTTGTTTAGATCGATACTATTTGCTATGAAGTAATGCGGACTAAATAGAATTACGTATTCTTTACCAAATTTCTCCTTTAATCTGTCAAAATCGATTGCTAGGTTGTATGTATATCCAACTCCTGATGTGTGTTGATTGTCTCTAAATGTTGGCATATAGAAGATAACTTTTTTATCTTTAGGTACTCCTAATTTATCTTTTATTTTATCAATATCTTTTTTGGTTTTGTTGAATAGGAAGTCATTTCTTGGATATCCTTTTTCAATAATGATGTCTTTTTTACCAAGAGCAACTAGATTGAAGGCTGATGTGAACTTTTCTGTACAGTATTTTGATGGAGATATGAAATAGTCGAAACGAGCGGCATCGATATCATTTCTCTTTTTTATTTCTTCTACTGTATTTAATGTTGCACCATTTACTTCAATGTCATATCTTAGTTTTTTTAGTGGTGTTCCGTGCCAACATTGAACGTATACTTGATTTTCTTTTTTATCTATTTCTTCTGGCATTATTGAATTTACTATCCAATATTTAGCTTTAGCACAGTATTTATAATATTCTTCTGATTTACTGATTACTATTTTTAAGTTTTTAAATTCAGCAACTTCGTGTTTTTCAGGTTCAATAAAAGCCCAAATCATCTCGTAGTCTTGAAATTCTTTCATAGTAATCATTTTTTCGTATATTGCTTTTGGTGAACATGTATAGTTTCGACCACCGAATGCTTCAAATAGAATTGTCTTGTCATCTACCTTGTATTTTTTTGCATATTTTTTGTATTTGTTATTTTTAGTTGAACGTAAAATCCATCTAGCAATTTGTCTTAATGTCTTATTTTTTTTACATAGATCAACTAGTTTAGTTCTTATTTTATTCATCTAGGCACCTCTTTATTAAGTCCATATTTAATTCTGTACTAGTTTTTGTAGTGTTAGGAGTATACAATTCTTGGAATTTTTTAAATGATTTTTTATCGTATTTATCTTTGTTTATTATATTCATTAAGTCTGTAGCTTTTTTGTATGTCAATTTAGGAAAATCTTCTAATAATCTTAAATTAATACCATTATTTTTGTCATATTCTTCATAGTCATAAACGTATAATAATATTTTTTTGTTTATTGTTGCTGCGTCAATCATTAAAGCCGAATAATCTGTTATGACATAATCACATATTTTTAAAACATCAAATGTAGAGAATTCTTTACTATTAATTGAAATTATTCTATCGTCGTTTGCGGTTTCTTCTACTTTGGAATGATTGGTGATTATTAAGTTTATTTTTGTAAAGTCCGCATTTTCTATTATTTCTTGGTAACTATAATTTTTACCATTTCTAAAAGTTGGTGAATATAATACGTTGACTTTATTTTTTAATTGAGGATATTTTTTGTACAAAGATTTTTTCGATTTTGGGTCTTCTTTTTTTAGAAATTCTACTAATGGTGTTCCAATTGGCAAGACTTTTTCTTCTTTTATATTAAAAGCTTCTGCAAAGTATTTGTTCATTCCTTGACTACCAGATATTACATAATCATATCCAGCGTGCATTTTTAGAATTTTGGCTACTTCTGGATTTATTCCATCTACTTTACCGATTGATTGATAACCAAATTTTTTGATTGCACCTAGAGCATGCCACATTTGAATTACTTTTGTTCCTTTTTTATGCTTTAATAAACTAACTGGTAAGTTGTAGCCATCAACAATTATTACTTTTGAAGTAGCTATATCGACCATTTGACTATGTAAATCAAAAAAGTAGTTAAGTGAGTCTTTTAGATTGTTCATTGTTTTCTTTATAAATCCACTGGTATTAGAATAATGACCTTGGGTTCTTACTGAGTCATTGATACTCGATTCTACTTTTTTACATTTTACTTTATATTTTATGTTGTCTTTTTCTAGTTCTTCCATAATTATTTGATAGTTTATTGAAGGACTATTAAATTGTCTACTTAGAAGAAATACTTGTTTTTTTTGTTTAGTGAAAAGTTTTATGAAAAAGTAGACGATATTAAAATATATTTTTATTAAATATAAGATTATTTTCATATTCCCCCTACTTTCTTTTTATTGTCTCATGAATTCTTCGTATTTTGGAATTACTTCGGTAGCTGTACCTTTCATGACTACTTTCCCGTCATTTAACCATAGTACTTCATTGCATAATTCTTTGATAGTATCTAAGCTGTGTGAAACAATTATAACTGTACGAGTATCATCTGAAATTAATTCTTTCATTTTGTTGTAACTTTTTTCTTTGAATTTAGCATCTCCTACTGATAGTACTTCATCTATTAGCATTATGTCTGTTTCAAGAATTGCTGTAATAGCGAATGCTAGTTTTGAATACATACCTGATGAATAAGTTTTTACTGGTTTATTAATAAAGTCACCGATATCAGCGAATTTAATTATTTCTTTTTCTTTTGCTGCTATTTCTTCTTCTGAGAAACCTAGTAACATTCCTGATAAATAGATATTTTCTTTACCGGTTAGTTTTTTATTAAAGCCAACGCCAATTGATAATAAAGATATCGTTCTATCGTGTAAATCTATTCTACCTTTATCTGGTGAGAAGATACCAGCTATTGCTTTTAGCATTGTTGATTTACCAGCACCATTTTTACCTATTATACCTAGAATTTTTCCTTCTTCTATTTCAAATGATACTCCTTTTAGAGCATGGAATAGTTCTACTTTGCCACCAAAATTCTTCCATGATGCTCTTATAGATGTTTTCTTTAAACCACGATATGTTATATGTAAATTATCTACTGTTACAGCGATATTTTTCTCTTTTTTTGTTTCTTCTTTTTTTGCCATACTATATCACCTTCGCATAACTATTTTCGTTTTTATGAATTACGTGTACGCCAATTGCACAAAGTATTATTCCTATTATTAACCAAATTAGCAATCCTTCGATACTTGGTAATTTACCGAATACAGTTACTTTTCTTAGTTCGTTCATACAAAATGCTATGGGATTTACTCTTAATAAAACGAATCCTAATTTGCCTTTTAATCTTTCGTTAATGTTGTAGAATATACCAGATAGGTAAAATACCATTTTTAGTCCTATGTTGGTTAAGTTTCCTAAGTCGTTTAAGGTAACGCCGTAATGCATTAGAATCATACTAGCACCAAAACTTATTGTATATAATACAAAGATAATCGGAATAATTAAAATGAATGTCCAGCTAAATGGAACACCTTGGAAAATCATTAAGCCAAATGCTAATAGTAAAGATATTCCCATCTTAAATAGGTATGTTAATGATTTTGAAAATAATAAGATGTATTTTGGTAGGTATACTTTTGTTACTAAGTCTCTGTTGTTAATTATTAATTTTGAACTACCAGAAATCATTCTATTAAAGAAATCCCACGCTGCTTGTCCTATCATGACGAATGATGCAAAATATTTTGTATTGTTTGGAAATATGACTCCGAATACAAATGTATAGATAATCATAAATGCTAGTGGTTCGATAATCCACCATAACCAATTAAGTCTTGAATCTGCAACTTCGCTTTTTAATTCGGCTTTTGCAGAACGAATTGCGTATTTGTAATATTTTTTCATGTTGTTAAAAAATTTTTTCATTTTATATTTTCACCTTCTACTTTATTTTACCATTTTTATTTGTATTGATAAAGGGAAATGTTAATTTTGTGTTAAATCAAAAAAGAACTACGTTGAAATAGCTCTTTTTGGTTTTTATATTTTTAAAATTTTTTCGTGTAATAATTTTGTCAATTTATTATAAATTACGCTCAATATTATAGTAGCAACAAAACAGATTAATGCATAACGATATGCATTACCCGTAACGTATCCTATTCTTTTTAAAATCATCATTGGTATTCTTTGTAATATATATAGCCAGAACAAATTATCACCACACCATTTTAGTATTGGACTTTTTAAGTTTATTTTCATTGTTGCTAAGAGTGTTAGAATAACAAACGAGATTGATAACAAACTATAATTTATGACGTTTGTTTGATCTGTTTTTCTGAAAATAATAAAACTTATTAAGACAGTTAATAATGTTAAGACATATTTTTTATTATTAAACATTAATTTGTTTATTTCATCCTTATAATATGAATATGTCATTCCTAACGGATAACAAATTAGTGTATTATAGCAATAACTATATCCAGGCCCGCGATATACACTAATACCAATCATTGAAATTATTGTTAAAATCCAATTTAATACTAGAGCTTTTTTATAATCTTTTTCAAAAATATTAAATGATACATAAGTAGTGATGTATAGGCATAGTATTGCGAATATATACCAGTTACTATTACCGATACAACCCCAACCTGTCAATGCAAGCAAATTTTCTTTTAAACCATAGTCTACTCCCATTATATAGTTAATTATTGCAAATGTTAATACTGCGATGTCAAAATTAATTAATGTTTTTAGAAATCTTTTCTTAGGAATTGAATTAACATATATTTTCTTCTTATTTTTGATGGATTCGTATACTCCGTAACCAGAATAAAATAAAAACATTGTAACCATTAATTGACCAAGGAAGTTTCGGACAAACATCATAATACCATCTTTTTCTGGCTGATATGCCATATATGTACATAGGTGGCTATAGAAAACTATTAGAATAAAAATTCCTTTTATACATGTAGTATTTTCACGGCTTAAATACTCCTTATTAAAATCTTTGAAGAAAAGTCTAATTCCAATTAGTGCTGATAATATTATTCCTATTAAGTATAAATTCATGTTTTTCTCCTTTTAAAGTTTAATTATTTCTTGATATACTCTTTCACAATTTTTATTATCTTGAAATTTAAATGTATTATCTATTATTTTCTCGTATTTTTTATCAATTTTACAGTCATTCTTGATTACTGCAATTAATCCTTGAACAAACTTTTCATAGTCGTTATATACTGGACCAAAACTCATTGTGTCATAATCAAAGTAACCTTTATCATATATTTGACCCGCAAAAAATTCTTCTCTATCTTCTTGATAATATAGAACTGGCTTTTTTAAATATCCAAAATCAAAGAAAACACTAGAATAATCCGTGATTAACACCTTGTTTTCGCAAAATTCTTTTTGATAATTGATACTTTCTTCCTCTATTTCGATAAAATCATTTTTAGGGAAATCTTTTAATTGACATAGCACATTTGGGTGAGGAATGAATCTGACTTTATAATTTTTTTCTTTTAAAATTTTATGTAATCTTTTATCATTCATAAGGTTATTTAAAAATTTAAAGTAATTTGTGTCTTTAAATTCTGCATTATACAATCTTTGACCTGTTTTTTTATCTATTGTACTTGCTAATGATGCACGCCATGTTAATGAAAGCATTATTTTATTTTGAACCTTGTATTTTTTTTGCTTTTCTAGTAACGTATCATATCTTGGCAATCCTGTTAATTTAACTATTTCTGGTCCAAAGTAATACTTATATTCTAAAAGCGACTCGTATTCTGGTGCTGTTGATGTAACGAACATATCCATTTTTTTTGTGTTAACATTTAGCCAGGCACTTAAGTCATCTTTAATTATTCCGTGTTGAAGAAAGATGTACTTGAAATAATATTGATCTTGTATATATTTCCCGCCTGCTCCTAAAGGGTTAAATATATAATTTTCGGCATGTGATGAAACAACATAATCTGCACTATGGAATAGTAATTTATATTTATTACTATTCGGATCAATCGTTTTTCCTATTTTTGACATTCTTTCAAAGTCAGTACTATCTTTAGTTAATACAAAATAAACATTTGCTTCTGAATGATTCTGAATCATGTATCTAAAAAAATATTCTCCATTGTCTCCTGCTTTATTTACTCTATCAGAGATAAACCACAATTCTTTTCTTTTAAATATTCTATATATTTTGGTATATAATCTAGCAAAAAATGCTTTGTATCTTTTTCTTTTTAACAAGCTATATTCGTTCCTTAACTCATAATAAGTCGATTTAAAGATATTCTTCTTTTGACAATATAATTTGTGATTTTTGAAAACAACAGTTCTTTTTCCAATATGATGGTAACTTCTTGGTAAGAATTCCGTAAAAATACTACATGTTTTTTTGAATCTTGGAAACACCCACTCTTCTTTATCAAAAAATTCTATTTCAGAATCAATCGAAGGATCAACTTCAAATTTTATACCAATATAGTCATGCAAAGTTTGACCGTTAAATGTTTCTTCATTGAAATTATTAGTCAATTGATAATACTCTACTTTTATATTTTTGTCTGATTGTTTTATTTTAAAGTCTTTTTCTTTAATGAATTTTCGGTCTAATTTTCCGAAGACAACCATTTTATTGTTTCTTATGTATGTTTGGTCTATGATAACGAAACCAAGTGATTTTTTTCTGGTTGAGTTTTCTAATAATTCAATTTTGCTATCAACGTAATTTAATTTGCTTTTTATTTTACTATCTTTTTGTTCAAGTAGAAATATTTTTTTAGCTAAATCAAGATTCCTATGATTAGCTATAAGTTCCTCATCCATTTCTTTTATTAAATCGATTAATGTATCTGAGTAGAATTTTCGATCTTTTTTTGACATTTCAAATTTTGTATTAAATATAATTCTCCATGATAGTTCATAACAAACGAGATATTGAATGTACTCTATTACTCTACCGAATTTTTTCTTTGATAGTTCATATAAATCTTTATATACTTTGGTTGGTGTTACTGTGTACCATTCTATTTTGGTTGTTTGTCCTTGAATTGCTGATGAACCATTGCTTCTTTTTCGATAGTAATAAATCGGTTCTTTAAGCATCATTATATTTTGCTCTTCAAATATTATTTCATTTATGAACTTATTGTCTTCTGAATATTTGATACTTTTATCATATTGGTGTCCTGCTAAAGATGAAGTCTTAATAAATAGAGAACTAGAACTCAACTGAGGATATTCATAATCTTCAAGAATGTTTATTATCTTATTTTCTTTATATTTATAATTTAGTGGATGGTTACCTTTTTTACTATCAAAGAAAATCATTTTACAACTGAATAACGAAATATCCGGGTTTTTTCGATATGCTTTGTACATAATTTTAAAGGAATCTAGCGACCACAAATCATCACTATCTAGAAAAGTTGTGAACTCACCTTCTGCAAGTTCAATTCCTTTGTTTCTTGCAGAAGATACTCCAGCATTTTTTTGCTTATGGTACACAACATTGTCTGGATATAAATTTTTATACTTCAAACATATTTCTTCCGAATTATCTGGTGAACCATCATTTATTAATATCAATTGAATATTTTCTTCGAAACCAATAGTTTGATTTACTATTGATTCAATTGTTTCTTCTAAGTATTCTTCAACGTTATATATTGGTATAATTACCGAAAATTTAAATTTTTTTGCCATTTTACTTCCTCCTTAGTTGCTGTAGTTCTATGTATATGAGCATCATTGGATATGAACTACGATAAAATCTATAATATTTTGTTTTAAAACCGTTTATTTGACGCTTGTATTTTTTGAAATTATTTTCAAAGAAATTCAAGAATTCTCTTACAAATTCTCTTTGTAGTTTTTTGTCACTAAAATTTTTAAATTCTCTTGTTCTTCTTACATAAAATCCTGCACATAATTCGATTATTTCTTTTTCGTATTTTTCAAAAGCTTTTTCTTTTTTGAAGAATTCTATCGTTTCTTCTAAAACTCTTATTATATTTAGTAGATTTCTTTTGTAACTGTTTGTGATAGAACCTTCACTATCAGCTAGATAGTAATATAGTGGCTCTTCTAATATACACATTTTGTTTGCATAATATTTGTAACGTATTCCAAATGCAAAGTCTTCTGCGTATGAATATTGCTCTGGCATTCTTAAATTATATTTTTCTATTATTTCTCTTTTGAAAAGTTTGTCGCAATTATAATTTGAAGTCTTAGAAAATGCTTTAGCATCAGTTTCTTTATTTTTATTTATAATTGGCGTTTCACCTTGTTTGGTTACGTTTATTCTAGAACATGCAACTAAATCTACTTCACCCGACATTTTTGATGACATTAATTCATACATATTTGGTGTTACCCAGTCATCTGCATCAACAAAGCCGATGTATTTTCCTGTTGCTATATCAAGTCCTTTATTTCTAGAAGCTGCTGGTCCTAAATTTTCTTTGTTATCTATTAATTTTATTTTATTTTTATATTTTTTTAAAATTTTTAATGTATTGTCTTTGCTACAATCATTTATAACAATTATTTCTATATTTTTTAAGGTTTGATTAAGTAAACTATTTAAACATTTATCGATTGTTTTTTCTGCATTATAAGCAGGTGTTATTATTGATACTAATGGTTTCAATTTATCCCTCCTTATATGTTTTAACACTTTCTTTTGTTATAATATCACGAATTACAATTTCTTTTCAATGAAATAACTATTATTTGACATAAAAAAAGATGATTTTCATCATCTTTCTATTAACTTAATCTTTCTCTAACAAGTTTGCTTACTAATGAACCATCAGCTCCAGCTCCTAAACGAGCAGTTGCTTCTTTCATTACGCGACCCATATCTTTCATACTTTCTGGTTTAAGTTCGTCGAAGATAAGATCTAATTGTTTGTTAATTTCTTCTTCACTTAATTCAGCTGGCAAATATTTAGATAAGCATTCAATTTCTTTTTTTAGATTTTCTACTTCTTCTGTTTTACCATATTTTTCGTATTCAGACATACTGTCTTTTCTTTGTTTAACTTGTCTTTCGATAACTACCATTGCTTCTTCATCTGATAAATCGTGTTTTAAATTGATTTTTTCTAATTGAAGAGCGCTTTTTAACATACGTAGAACTGATAAATTAAATTTATCTTGTTCTTTCATAGCAGTAGTCATATCTTTTAATACTGTGTCAGTTAATGCCATTTTAGATCATCCTATCTGTCATTTCTTTTACGTTTTCTTGAATTTCTAATCATTTCTTCTTTAGCTTTACGTCTTTTTACTCCAGGTTTATCATAGCATTTTTTTTCTTTAAGTTTTGAAGGGACTCCACTTTTTGCAACTTTAACTTTGAATTTTTTCAATGCTGCATCAACGTTACCGTTTTGTACCACTACTTTAGTCATCAAATTCCCCTCCCTTCATTAACTATATACGATTATAACACTTCAATTTTTTTTAATCAAGAAAAAACCTTGTTAAAATGGGTATATTTTATATTTTCTTATATATATTTTTATTATTTTTTGATTATGTACTTCCTTTCCAAATAAAATGAAGAGGTATCCTCTTCATTTTTAACTACATCTTTTACCTTTTATAATCATGTTTAATGCTGTACCAAAAGCTTTTCCTAAATCATAGATGGTTTCAACACCTCTAGATATTGCATTTAGAAATGCTGCACTAAAAGTGGTTGCTCCACCAACAATTTCTGTTAATTCTTTATCTGTCATAGTACACCTACTTTTCACTAGAACAGCTTAGTGGTCTTAAAAAACCATTAACTGCTCCTATTAGAAAAGTTATAACTCCACCAATTATGGCAAAATGAGATGCTTTTAAAGCAGCTATTCCACCTGATACATTACTTAATTCTTCATTACTTAATTTAATCATATTAATCCTCCTTGAAAATTAGTTTTTTTATTTTGGTAATTATTCTTTGTTTGTTAGATAAAACTTTCATATTAACTATAGATTCCTTAGTTTCTAAATTACTAATTATTTTTATATCTTGATATGCTATTCCATTATTTAAGTATGGTTCACTATATATTAGATTATTTACTTGATACTTCTTATTGTTATATTCTATTAATGATGATTCTGATACTTTATCAATATCTTTATAAGATAAACTAACGACTATATAACAAATATCTTCACATTCTTTTAAACCAACTACATAATAAGAATCATAGGTTTTACACATGTACGAAAAAAGTATAGAAGTTAATAGTATTATAATAAATAAGAGATTAAATATCTTATTATTTTTAGGCTTTTTAGATAATAATATATATTTATTTATCATTGCAATTTTTCCATTTCTATTGTTTTATTAAAATAATTATTATTACTATGTGATATATAAATTATTGTTGTTTTCTCTAATAGTTTATCTATGTTAGATAATATTTCTTTTTCAGTATTTTTATCTACCTCGCTTAGTGATTCGTCTAATATTAGAATTTTAGGATTTAGAAGTATTGCTCTTGCTAAGATAATACGTTGTCTTTCTCCACCACTTAAATTAAAACCATTATCATAAATAAACGAGTTCAAGCGTAATTCTTTTTTATCGATGATTTCGTTTACTTTGGTTAATTTTAATACATCATTTAATCTTGTCTTAGAAATATTTTTTGATAATGTTATATTATTTAGGATTGTATCATTGTACAACTTTTCCTTTTGAGATATATAAAGTATATTAGTTCTTAATGTATTAAGAGAATAATCTTTGATATTTATAGAATTAATTGTAATATTTCCTTTATAGTCATTTATATTATGATTTAACATTTTGAATAATGTGCTTTTTCCGCTACCTGTGTGACCTTTTATTGTTAAGTGATCGTTTTCTTTGATAGTTAAATTTATATTATTTAGGATATTTTTGTAATTATCATAACTATATGAAATATTATTAAATACTATATCTCCGTTAATAAATAGTTCTTTATAACCTAGTGACTCTTCTTCGATGCTTAAGAATTCACTTATTTTAATAAATGACAATTTTATATGATAATATTTTGGTATTATACTTAGTATTTCTTTTATTGAATTTATAAAATATGAATGAATGCTATTAAAAGTAATGAGGCTTATTAAAGATAATTTACTTTCAATAATTAAATAGATACCTATGGTTATTATAGCAAATAATCCTAAGTCATTTATTACATTATTTAAAATTTCTAAATTATTTAAAAATTTCGATAACTTAAATGTATTATATTCATAATTAGTATAAGTATTAACCAGTAATTCATTTTGCTTTTTTAATATGTTCAAGTTTTTGCTTGATTCAAGAGAATCAAGTGTTTCAGATACTTTACTATTAAATTCAGTATCTAGGTCAATGTTATCATTTATTTTTTTATTAATAATAGGTATACTACATGTTTCTACGATAATAAATAATAATGAAATTATACAAAGAATAAAAAATAATTCCTTACTTATTACATAGAGAAAAATTGAAGAACACAGGATTAAAAATATGTCTAAAATAACATTCATCAATACTTCACTAAATAAAGTTTTTATATTATTTAGTTCTTGTACTCTAGTAATTATTTCTCCTGACGTTCTTGATTTGATAACATTTAAAGGGAGATTGATTATGTGATTTAAAAAATCTGGAGTAAGTTTTAAATCTATATTTTTATTTAAATATATAGAGATATTATTTTTTTGATAAGTGTAATATATTTTTAAAATGCTTATTATTAGAAAGATAATGGATATAGCTGTTGTGGTATTTATATAGGAATTATCAATGCTTGTAATCATCACTTGAAGATAATAAGAAGATACTATGGAAAATATGGTAATTAATAAATTATAAAATAATAATTTTATAATAAGAGATTTTTCTTCGGTAATAAAATTAAGAAATAATGTATTAATATTATTTTTAAGTTTATAGAGAGGTATTTTTTTATATGGTTTAAATATTAATATTATATTATTCCATTCTTTTATAAAGTCACTGGTTGCTTTTTTTACGTAACCTTTAGAAGGATCCATAATAGTAATATGTTTTGAAGTTACTTTGTATATCACTACAAAATGATTTAATCCTTTCGGGGTTGTGATGTGTGCAATGGCTGGCAACATGATGCTTTTATCTAGTTTAGATTTTTTATCCATTCTTTGCCCTATTGCGTTAAAACCATATTTTCGAGCTGCTACAATTAGATTATATGCTGTTGTACCATTATTTCCTGTCTTTGTATCTAACCTTAAAGTTTCAAGCGGAACATATCCATCATAGTATTTAATAATTGATTCTAAACAACATATTCCACAATCTTTTATGTCTTGTTGTTTTACTATACATTTTGATTTCATAATTACTCCCTTCACCCTATATTTACTAGGTCGAGAGTTGAATTTCCTTTTTTATTTTATTAATTTATAAAAAAAAGACTAATAAATTAGTCTAATCAGTATAAATTACAGGGTCTGAAGCTGGAATAGTACAATTATCTACATCGAATAAACAAGTGGTACATGCATATATATCAGAGTCATCATAGTCTGGAATTAATGTTTCGAACAAAGATGGTAATACTGTTGGAATTATGAATATTGCTAATCCAGCTATTAGTTTTTTGACAAGTATCAATCCTTTTGCTTTTATATCATCTGCTTTACCAGACATTATTGGTTGAACAAATGCAATAATTGCAGTTATCATAACTAACAAAGGAACTACAATTTTTAAAATTATTATTAAGATACCTAATATTTTAAACATTCTTAGAGTTCCAGGATAAGCACATATACTTAATTTTGCTGATGTTTTTGCATATACTATATTTAAACCTAAAGATAAAACAATTGTAAGTATAGTTAAAATAGTTAATTTGTTTTCCTTAATAAATTTTTTCATATAATCACCTATTAATATAATAATATAATTTAATAAAATAGTAAAATAAAAAGTATAAAATATTATGTCAATTAATATTATTTATTAGTAATGGAGGCATATATATGATAAATAAACAAAGTATTTGGTTTACCTTTCTTTTTAGTGTTATTTTAGTGCTTAGTATATTTTATATTAGTATGGGAGAAAGTGATTTAAGTGATTTTATACTTGGTGATGAGACAGAAGATTCTACATTGGTAGTTAACGAGAGTACCGAATTAGTTGCTTTAAGAATACAAAGTGATGAAGAAATTACTGAAACTATTAATGAGTTACAAGAAATAATACTAAGTGATACTGCTGATATTCAAGCTAAGAGTGATGCTTATGATGAATTACTTTCAATAACAAATAATAAAAGTATGGAGGAAAAAGTTGAAAAAGTAATAAAAAGTGAATTTAATTTTGATTCTTTTGCCAAAATAAATGGAAATAATATTACTATTGTTGTAGAAAATAATGAACATAATTATAAGTTAGCGAATGATATAATATCTCGTGTAGCTAAAGAATTTTCTGGAGATAAATATATTACAGTAAAATTTAATTAGCAATATACTCTTATTTTCATAAAATATATTAGTGATGTTTACGAAAGAGTGAGTTTTATGAAAAATATAATTACAAAAAGAGAAAAAGAAATTTTTGATTTAATTATTGCTAACTACTCCACTGATGAGATTGCTAAAAAATTGAGTTTAAGTAATAAAACTGTTAGAAATCATATTTCTAACGTTATTCAAAAGCTTGATGTTGAAAATCGAACACAAGCTATAGTCGAATTAATAAAACTGAATCTAATAAAGTTATAAGCCCTTTATGGGTTTTTATTCTGAAATTAAAAAATATAAATATAATTTTAATAGGTGGTTTTATGTTAAAAAGTTTTTCTTTTAGGAAGATATCTATTACTTCACTTTTACTTTTGCTAGCTTTGATTTTATATAATTACCCTGAAGCAATTAATCAAAATGTTGTTGTTCCTGATAATGAAGAACAATTTGATATATACTTAGTTGATAGTAATAACTTTGTAGCAATGACAAAAATATCTTCGTCTAGTTCAAAAAAGAATGCTGTTGAAGAAACTATAGAAGCTTTAAAGAATGATAATGAAAATTTGCCATATGGTTTTAGAGGGATTATTCCTAAAGATACAGAATTAATTGATTATTCTTTAGAAGATGGTTTGTTAAAAATTAACTTTAGTGATGAACTATTAGACATAAACGAAAATGATGAAAACAAATTAATTGAAAGTTTAATCTTTTCACTTACTGCTATAGATGGAGTTGATAGGGTTATGATTTTTATTGAAGGAGAAAGACTATTTGAATTGCCTTTTTCACATAAACCTCTTGATTTGTACCTTGATAGGAATTATGGAATAAATAAAGTTGTTGATATAACATCATTTGTTGATACGAAAATGGTAACTGTCTATTATCTAAATGAAGAAAATGATAAATATTACGTACCAATATCTTATGTTGTAAATGATGCATCTGATAAAATTAATATTATAATTAGGGCTTTAAAAACAAATAAATTTAATGGAAGTAATTTATCTAGTCATTTAAATTACCAAGTTGAATTGATGAATTATGAATTTGCTGAAAATGAGATTCTATTGAATTTTAATGATATTTTACTCGATAGTGTATATAATGGTGAATTAAAGGAAGAAATAAAGTATGCTCTATCCTACTCTATTTTTGATACTTTTAATGTAGAAAATGTTACTTTTTTGATAAATTCAAATAAAATAGATGAATTTAGGCTTGCAAAACTCGAATCTATGTTATATAATTAGTTTGTTCCGTGAGTTAATGTCCTCGTAGCTCAGCTGGATAGAGCATACGCCTTCTAAGCGTACGGTCAAGTGTTCGAATCACTTCGGGGACACCACTTGAATATAACTACTCTTTTGAGTAGTTTTTTTCTTTAAAAAACACTTTCTTTTTTGAAAGTGTTTTTTAATATTTAAATTCATTTAGTAATAAATCATTTATCTCTTCTTTATCGATTACTATTTCAAGCCAAGGTGTGTAACCAAGAGTTATTCCTTCAAGTGAAATTTCTAAACCATCTTCTGTAAAAAACCAAGTACCAGATTCATTTATCATTTTTTCTAATTCTTCAGGAGTTGGTTCATATAATATTTCTACTTCTTCAAGTTCTAGTTTATTTTTTTCTTCATTATATTTTTCTGTAATTATATTATATAATTTTTGATAATTATTAGTTATGTCTTTTAGTGTTAATAATTCACCAGTTTGTATGTCATAATTAAATCCTTGATAATCGATATAGCTTCTTGCTCCAAATTGTCCTTCAATTGATATGTAGAAAGTTAAAAATTTATTGTTGGTATAATTTGTTAATTGGATATCTGCTCCTAATCCTAATACGTCATCTGTACTTGAATTTTCGCTTGCTAAAGCTGTTTCTTCAGCAGATTCTTTTACTAGTTGCCATTCGTTATCGATGATTTGCGTTATTGATTTTTCTATTTTATCAGCTATTGTTTGGTTCGTTTTATATGTTATTTTTGGATAAGTACAACTATTTTCTGTTATAGTCAGACCATTTTCGTTTACTGATGTATATTTTTCTGTTGAATAAGAAATTATTATTGTATCATCTTCTTTTTCTTGGGCGTTGTTATTATCTTTTTGTACATCTTCGTCTTTTACATTTTCTTCTTTTAATTCGTTTAAATTGCTTTCCTTGAAAGATATTACTTTATTGCAAATAGTTAAGCCTAATACAACAACTGATATTGTAGCAATAGCAATAACGCATATTATAATTTTTTTGTTTTTTTGTAATTGTTCCATATTATACCTCTATTCTATGAATAGATTTTATCATATTATTTTAATTTTATATAGTGTATTTTAATACAGAACAAAATTTTTAGGGTCGTTGACTGTTTTGGCGCTAAGAACTAGACGTTTTACTTTGCCTTCATTTTCTAGCAATTCATATTCAACTTCTGATAGAGTTTTTAAGACTAGATTATTTAAGTCTCTCATACTTTTTTCTTCAGTTCTTAGTTGTTCTAATATGGCGTCTATATATTCGTCTAATAAGACTAATTCAACATGAAATTCTTCTTCATATCTTTTCTTTTTTAAGGCCAATTTACTTAGTTTTGACTCTAGTAGTACTCTTCGTTGCATTTCTTTATTTAATGGTTCATATGCAAATATGTGTTCTATTCTAGTTACTAATTCTTTGCCAAAATAATTACCACTTGTAATTTTAGAAGGATTGAATAAGATTTCTTCTTTTGATGAACCGAATCCAATTGATTTTTTTGAATCGAATAATTCTTGGAAAGCGCCCGCAAACGTCTTATTTAACATCCTTGTATTGAAATTATAATCATTTGATGGCTTTTCGATTAAAAATGTGTCTCCTTCTATGAATTTTAAAAATACTTGCTTTACTGTTTCTTTAATATCTAGGGAATCTTTTCCTATTTTATCAAATTCATCTAAGAATATTAGCCCTCTTTCGGCTTTGCCGATATTATATTTACTAGCTATTATTAGAGTGTATAGATAATCTTCGAGAGTTGGTCCTTTTATTCCTTGAGGAACTAAATTTGCTGTATTTACTTGAACGAATGGCAAGCCTAAATATTCAGAAGCAGCTCTAATAGTTTCTGTTTTTCCTGTTCCGGTTGGACCAGCTATTAGTATTGATTCTGTACCATATTCTGGTGTTGAACGATAATTCATGATTAATCTAGTAGCTATTTCTCTTATTTCCTTATCGTGTCCAAAAACGCGTTCTTTAATATACTGTTCTAATCCTCGTACTGTAAAGTCATTTATATCTCTTGGTTGTTCTTGCTCTGATGAATTTTGCTCTGTTACAACCGCTTGAGGAGTTATTATTTTTCTATTTGTACTAATTTCTGTAATATGACCATTGTTTACCGTTACTGATGTTATTCCATCTTTTTTCTCTTTTTCGCGAAAACTATTAATTAATTTTTTGAATTTTTCTAATCTTTCTTTGACGTCTTGAATATCATCAGAATTTAGTAATTCTTCCAACGCATCACAATTTAGTGTAACTGTTGGTTCTCCCTTTTGACGTTCGTATGTTTCTTGATTTTCATTTTTTACTAGTTTTTGAACGTTAATTTTTCTTTTTATTAATTTATTGTTTTTTATTTCTACTAAAATAATATAATCTTTTTCTTCGCTAAGATAATATTCTTTTATAAATTCTTCATCGTCATATTCATATATTGCCTTTAATGATTCAGCATTAACAATACTATCTATTATTTCTGGTTCAGATAGTGATTCAATACCAAATAGAGTTTTATGAATATCATCACTATAGAATTTGTCTCCGACACAATATCCTTTAATTAAATCTATTGGTGTTAAAACACACATATTTTCACTTAATCTTATTACATTATATTTTATTCCATATTCTTCTTGTTTTACTGAAGCCATTTTATCACCACATTCATAGTTCTATATTATATATTAATACATAGAAAAATGTAAATGTTTTAAACAAAAAAGTTACACTTTCGTGCAACTTTATACTGTCATTAATTCAGTTTCTTTTTCTTTTAGTTTTTCATCAACTTTTTTATTATAATCATTAATTAATTGTTGAACTTCTTCAAGCATTCTTTTTTCCATGTCTTCAGTAACTTCTTCGTCTTTTTTGATATCTTCATTTGCTTCTTGGCGAACTTTTCTTAAAGCGACTTTAGTATCCTCAGCTATTTGCTTTGCTTGTTTAACATATTCTTTTCTTCTCTCTTCTGTTAATTGAGGAATAGTTAAAATTACACATTCGCCATTATCTGTTGGATTAATTCCTAAATTTGCTTCCTGGATTGCTTTTACAATATCCTTTATGCAACTTCTATCAAATGGCTTAATCATTAGTGTTTTAGCTTCTGGCACTGTAATATTTGCAAGGCTTTGAATTGGTGTTGGTGTTCCGTAATAATCAACATTTATACCATTAACCATTGCTGGATTTGCACGTCCTGCTCTAATTGATGTTAATCTTGAATCCATTGTTTCTAAAGCTGCCATCATATTTAATTCAACTTCTGTGTCTATCATTTATATTTCTCTCCTTACTTGCATTTTTATTATAAAGCATATTTACTATTTATTCAAATAATATTTATTTATTGCAGTACTAACTTCTTGTTTAAAATCAAATTCAGTTTGGACATTCCAATAAGAATCTATTGTATCGGTATTTTTCATTGCAACTGTTTCAATATTGTAGTATTTAACATTACCGTTATCAAGAATATAGAATGATGGTGCAAGTAAATTTTTTTCACTACTATCAGTTGTTGTTAGATATCCTTCTAGTAAATCTACAATTTTATAATAGTTTGAATTAGCTTGTGCTTTGTCATTGATTAAATCATAATAATATATTTTATCTATTTTAAGTTCTTCAATTACTGAATTTAGTTCTTCTAGATATTTTTGAGAATACTCTGATTCTTTGTTTCCTATTACTATAAGATTTGTTCCTTCTTGTAAAAGTGTAATTAGTTTCTTTCCTCTTACTATTTCATAATTTTCGTTATTTATATTTGAATAGTAATCATTTATTGTTACAACTTCATCTTTTTTATTATTGGTATATTTTTCTCCAAGAAATATAAAACAGCATATTAATAGTGCAAAAAGTATTGCATATATTACTTTTCTTAGTATTTGTTTTCCCTTTAAAGTCATATTTTTCACTTCCTATGATTTATTATATCATGAAAGCAGCTCTTTATATAGCAAAAAAAAGACACTTGTAAAAAAGTGTCTAATTTAATTAGTTATTGATTTGAGCCATTACTTCTTCAGCAAAGTTGTCTTGACGTTTTTCGATTCCTTCACCTACTACGAAGCTAGTACTACTAATCAATTCTCCTCCATTGTTAGTTACGTATTTAGTTACATCTATATCTCCATCTTTGATGAATGCTTGTTGAGATAGGCAGATTTCTTTGAAGAATTTGTTTAATCTTCCTTCTACCATTTTTTCAGCTATTTCAGCAGGTTTTCCTTCATTCATAGCTTGTTCTTTTAGGACTTCTCTTTCACGTGCAACTTCATCAGCTGGAACATCATCCTTAAATACATATTTAGGTTTCATAGCTGCATGTTGCATAGCAACGTCTTTAGCTACTTCTTCTGAAGCACCTTTAACTACTGATAATACAGCGATTTTTCCACCCATATGTAAATATTTTCCAAAGTTTTCATCGTCATTTTTTTCAATAACTGCTAAACGTCTGAAATCTAATTTTTCTCCGATTTTTGCAGTTTTTGCAACAACATAGTCTTTGATTGTTCCATCTTCGAAAGCTAATTCATTAGCTTCTTCTAATGTTTTAGCATCACTATTTAAAATAGTTTCACCAATATTTTTAATCATTTCAGTAAATTCTTCATTTTTACTAACAAAGTCAGTTTCAGCATTTACTTCAATCATAACAGCTTTATTACCTGCTATAAATATATCAGCTAAGCCTTCTGCAGCAATTCTTGCTTCTTTTTTACCAGCTTTAGCGATACCTTTTTCACGTAACCAATCTACTGCTGCTTCAAGATTTCCATCGCATTCAGCTAATGCTTTTTTGCAGTCCATCATACCTGCACCAGTTTGTTCACGTAGTTCTTTTACTAAGCTTGCGCTTATCATAGTGTAACCTTCTTTCTAAAATTAAATATTATTCGCTTAAAGATGCTATAAGTTCATCTTTTTTCATAGTTGAATATCCTTTGATACCAGCTGTTTTTGCTAAACCTTTTAGCTCAGTTAAAGTTTTAGAACTTAAGTCTTCTGTAGATTCTTCAATAGTTTCTTCTACTACTGTTTCTTCAACTATAGCTTCTTCTACTACTGGAGTAGCTTCTACTACTTCTTTAGTTTCTTCTTTTTTAACTTCTTTTTTAGCTTTTCTATCTTCTTCAGTAACGTAGTCGATTATTTCTCCACCATTTGCTTCAGCGATAGCGTTTCCTAATACACCTAAAACAACTTTTACTGCTCTAACAGCATCATCGTTACCAGGAATAACATAGTCAACATCATCTGGATCACAGTTAGTATCTACGATACCGAAAATAGGAATATTTAATTTTCTAGCTTCTCTTATTGCATTTAATTCTTTTTTAGGATCAACAATAATCATAGCTTGTGGTAATTTATCCATGTTACGGATACCACATAACAATTTATTTAATTTGTCATATTCTTTTTTTAGTTCAATAACTTCTTTTTTAGGTAATACATCAAATGTTCCGTCTTTTTCCATTTTTTCAATTTGTTCAAGACGTTTTACTCTACTTCTGATTGTACGGAAGTTTGTTAATGTTCCACCTAACCATCTTTCAGTTACGTAGTAAGAATTTGTTCTTTCTGCGTTTTCTTTTGCAGCTTCTTGAGCTTGCTTTTTAGTTCCTACAAATAGGAATGTTCCTCCATTTGCAGCAATCTTATTAATTTCTGCATATGCCTCTTCGATTTTACTTAATGTTTTTTGTAAATCGATAATATAAATGTCATCTCTTGTTGTATAAATATACTCTTTCATTTTTGGATTCCATCTTTTTGTTTGATGTCCAAAATG
>CAZJHG010000011.1:0-33052 GCA_964545885.1 uncultured Muribaculaceae bacterium
TAATCTTTTACATTGAATACATTTTATTTAGTATGTTCTCCTTATATTTTATGAGATTTTAAAACTTCTTTTTGATAATTATATTCTTTTAAAGAATATTTTATATTATGAATTAATAGACTAATATATTTTTTATTGTCTTTTAAATAATTATATTCTTGCCAATCAATATTGTCGTATTTTCTTTCAACACTATGGAAATTCATTTTCTTCAATTTATCAGATAATTTACTTAAGAAATCTAATTCTTGTTGGCTATAAAATTCTTTTTGAGAAATATGTATTTTAAATTTACTTGATACTTGGAATACCATATCTACTAATTCCTCAAAATTATGCGAGTGAAGATGACTACGATTATTTTGACTTTTTGTTCCTCCGAATTGATAATATAAACTATTGTCATAAACATAATCTAGTGCGTGATATATTGATTGAAAATAATTCCCTGCAACTACAAAGTAATCATTGTTTAATTCAGATGAATGAATTTTCTTGGGAATAGTAAGCTTTTTATATTTTTTGTAAACTTTTTCAGAAAATTCATAGATTAAACGATTTGGGTATTCTTTTTTCGAATATTTATACTCTTTATTTTCCTCATATGCTGCTTTTAGAGAATCATTAACTAATTTCTTTTTTAATAAGCTAATATATTTGTATTCTTCAGAACTATATTCTTCACGATATTTTTTGGGAATTGAAAATTCTTCTTTATATTTTATTAACGCTTCTAATACTTCACTTAAATTATGAACTTCTTGTTCCTTATCCTTTACTGTATAGTGATATGTCAAATAGCTACCTAAAAAATCATTAAATAATTTGTTATAGTCAGTATACTTTTGGTTGTTATAAATATAATATACTAAATCTTTTTCTTCATCATAGAACTTATATGGTATTGTTATGTTTCGATATTTTAACTTCATACTACATCACCTTTTTATATAAATATTTTATCATACTTTGTTTATTTTTTTAACTAGTTAAAAAGTTGAGACTAATTATCTCAACTTGATCCTGAATTTTAAAGTGTTTTATAAGAATTTTTTTAGGCTTTCAACAGCTTGTTCTTGCATATCAATATATGCTTGAATTATATTTTTTACTTCTTTATCTGTTTCTTTATGATTTAATAGTTTTCTTCCTTCAATGATACCCATATTAGTTCCTTGTAATAAAAGTTCAGCTAATTTAGAAGTGGTATTATCCATAATAGTTCGCATTTCTATTCCATACCAAGTCATTACTTTATTTATTGTGTTTGTTTCGTGAGGATTTTTTTCACTGTACTCTGGATATAATTGACAAATTTTTTCATTTATATCTTTATATCCAGAATACTGTTTGTTTAATTCTTTTTTTAAATTTTCATCTTTTACCTTTTCTAAGATAAAGTGAATAGCGTCACTCCCCATACATGCACCTTTATTTAATTCATCTAAAACATTTACTTCGTTTATTTCTTTTTTCATATTATTCCTCCATTATTAGCATAGGTTAAAAGTAAAGGAATATACATTTTAATCTTTAAATTGTCGGCGCTCCTATTGGGTCTTGATCTTTTATATCATAATATAGAATGCAGATAGTACCTACTATAATAAAAATACTGCCTAAGAATCTAATACTAGATACTTTTTTTTCATCTTTAGAAGCTGATTTAGCGTATTTGTAGTTACGATAAGCGAAATAAAAATATATGATTAGAGAGATACTTACTGTAAAAGTAAAAATTTTTTTAGCTGTTTGTTCTGACTGATTATCATTATTTAAAACAAATAATTCTTCTAATTTATCACCATAGATATTTAATGCTGCTAAAAAAATAAATATAAATTGTAATATTTCTTCTATTTTTAATTCTTCTATTTTATTAGATGTATTATTCATATAAAATTATATGAGTTAAAACATAATTTTAAAATATTAATAGATTAATCTTATTACATTTGACCATGATATTTATATAATTTTTTTACTACAGGTGAGTAATCGACTATACTTAAATCTTTTGAAGTTTGACAAGCTAATTGTTTGGTTAATAACATAGATTGTAATGCTAAGTAATAATCATCTAATATTTCATCTTTATATTTAGATTTTAAGATTAATATCTTATTATAATACTCTTGTAATTCTTCTAACATTAATTTATCTAATTCTGTGTCTTTATCGAAATAAATTAGAGAGTGATTATGATTTTGATAACTAATAGTACTGCGTCCATGACAATAACTATATTTATCATGAATTATTGGAATAGCAAGTCCTGCTTCAAGTAATGTTGATTCTAAGTATGTGTGAGCCGTTGATGTATCATAACCAGACATTATTTCAAATACTGGAGATGAATCTATTATTGGAGATGGTGTTGTTAATATTTCATTTATTACTTGATTTTTTCCGTCTAGATAATAATCTAGCATTATAGTCATAGGTATTAAAGTTGCTGCTAAAGATATAAAACTTCTTTCCTTAGGTAATGATGTTTCATATGTAATATTAGTTATCCCTGTAACTTGTGTACTAGATAAGAGATATTTATTTAGAGTGTTTTGAAAACTGGTTTCTACTCCATAATTTGTTCCACTATAAGAACAAGCTAATAAATTGGAATAGCTTGATAATGGTTTATAAATTATATCTCGTGGTTCCATTGGTTCAGCGATAATTCCGTTTTTTTTAGCTAGTATTTTACTTGTAAATATAGCTACTACTTTGGAACCTCCAACTCCTGTTACTATGGTTGGACTTTTTATTTCCTGTAAGATTTTTCTTGTATTTTCAAGATTAGTTTTTAATAGAGAATCTTGAACTCTATTTGATAACATATTAAAGTTATCTTCCATTGTTGGTTTCATAAAAAAACTTCCTTTCATAAGTACAATTTAGCACTTGTATAGGAAGTATTTTGTCTACTTAGAAATTTTCGTCTAGTAGTTCTATTTTTATAATTCTTTTTAGCTCGAAATGTCTAATATCATTCTTTTTTAAACAAAAAGCTGCTACATACCAACCATCTTGAAATAAAAACATTTCAGCCGGACAGATTATACGCTCGTTTTCACCCTTGTTATAAGAATAATATCTAATAAAAACTTTTTTCTTTTCCTTAATTGCTCTAGTAAGTAAATTATATTTACTTAGTGTTTCATCTTTTAAATTTAATTCTTTTATTTCTTGTTTACTACCAGTATACACACCTTTAATTTTATCTTGAAGTAATATCAGTTTTTCTTTTATTTGTTTATCTTCTTCTAACTCTATATACTTATCTAATAGTTCATAGTCTTTCTTTTTAAATTTACGGACTGGTATTCTTACCAACTGATTTAGAACATAGCCTCCATAAGGTCCCATTATTGAATCTATGTAGATACCTGCTTTCTCTAGTTCTTCCTTATAGCAGCGAATTTGGCGTTCAGATACTTCGATTTTTTCTGATAGTTCTTTTACTGAGTATTTTCGACCAGATTGAAGGTATTGTAACATAAGTAATATATTAGAAAGTTTTGTCATAGAATACCTCCTTTTGCTTATATATTAACAAATATTATTATAATAGTTAATAATTTTATTATTTAGATACAATTTCTTTTACTCTGTTTAATTCATTAAATTTTATTGGTGTTTCTTCTTTACTGAGCATGTTTTTTAATTTGAATTCTTGGTTAGTTATTTCATCTTCACCAAGAATTATGACGTATGGAATATTTTCTTTATTACAGAAGTCTAGGCTTTTCTTTAATTTTTTATTGGTCATTTCTAAATCTACTTTAAGATTAAGATTTCTTAAGGAATTAGCAAGTTTTAAAGATTCGATGTTAGTATTCATTGGTATTATATAGATATCTACTGGTGATGAAATTTGAAATTCTTCTCTGTTTTTTAGTAATTCGAAGATTGATGTTAACCCAAAACTGATACCGACAGCGGGATATGTTTCACCATCGTTTATGAAGTCTGTTATCATTTTGTCGTAACGTCCTCCTCCACCAATAGCACCTGATAATAGGCCATTTTTTTCATATACTTCAAAGACATTACCAGTATAGTAGTCTTGTCCACGAGCGAGTGATGAAGTAAATGTACAATATTTACTTAGATTCATCTTAGTAATGTATTCTTCTAAGTTATTTAGTTCTTCTAGACCTTTTATGATATCTTCGTTAGTAGTAGTTTTAAACTTATTATTTAGCTCTGCTAACGATAAAGTGAAGTATTCTAGTAATAGATTAATTTGTGTAGTAGTAAGTCCTAGTTCAATGAAACTTTTTGTTAATTCTTCTTTAGTTAGTTTATCTATTTTATCAACGATAGTTATTGTACTTGGTACTAGCTCTTCACTAACTCCCGTATCTAGTATTAGACCACGCATTAAGTTACGACTATTGTATTTTATGTTTATTTCGATATTCAGTTTTGTAAAAGCATTAACGTATAGACTTAATAATTCGGCTTCTATCATTTGATTAGATAGACCTACTACGTCAACATCGCATTGCGTAAACTCTCTATCACGACCTACTTTTACTGGGCCATCTCTAAATACTTTGTTTATCTCATAACGTTTAAATGGTAATTTAAGTTCATTTTTGTTTAGAGCAATAAATTTAGCAAATGGAACGGTTAAGTCATAACGGAGTCCTAAGTTTCTATTACCTTGATCTTTTAATTTATATATTTCATTTAAGATATCATTATCTTCATCATATTTACCTGCTAACATATCAAAATAGCATAAAATTGGTGTTTCAATTGGTAAGTATCCATATTCTTCAAAGGTGCTTTTTAATATCTCGTTAATATAATTTCTAATTTTTTGTTCTTTAGGTAAAAAATCATAACCACCCTTTACATTTTGTATAATCATAAATAATCCTTCTTTCTTAAAATAATAAAAGCTATACAAGTGGTCCTCGTATAGCTTTAAGATTATCTATTTAAACTAAATACAAGCACCACAAATAGCACTTGTACTTACAACTATTAATGTCGTATTAACAAGTGCAGATTATTATGATGATGTAATGTATTAAATAAATTTATCATACTAATCTTCCCTTTCATGGTTTTATAATAATACTTAAAAATAAATTTGTCAAAAAAATATAATTTTTTTCTTAATTCAAATATAAAAAGAACTACTTAATGTAGCTCAATAATTTATTTTGTTATTAATATTATACTTTGTAATTAATTTATTACTTTGATTTACTTAATATTTCTTCTTTGTGCCAAACTAAACATTATTGAGATTAAAATACTAATAAATCAATTTATAATGTTTATAATTAACTAAATAATATTTCTAACGGCTTGAACATTTTTGGCTTGAAAGCCTTTTTCAGTTTCTATTAAATCAAAATAAACATTATCTCCTTGATTTAAGCTTTTGTATCCATCTTGTAGTATTTGGGAATAATGTACGAAGATGTCTTCATTCTCCTTGTACTCTATAAATCCATACCCTTTTTCATTATTAAACCATTTTACTTTACTTTCCATTTTTATTCCTCCTTTGTTTAGCACAATATGATTATCACATATTGAGTTGTCGAAAATTGTCGTTTTTTAGAAAAAATGAAAAAAGAACTAAATTAATAGTTCTAAAAGTTTATAATATGATACTATCATCTAAGTTGTTTTCTTTAGATAATTTATATTTGTTACTAAAGCATTCTACTATTTTTTTAGCATATACAGATAGATTGCCATTTTCATCTAAAAAATTATTAATTTTTTTACTTTTCCATGAAATACTTGATGATACTCCCCAAAAATTAATTAATTTTACTTTAGATGCAATAGCACTACCGAGAACAGTTCTATAAACTCTATTCGTTTGTAAACCACTGCTTTCATTTAATTCAGTTGAAACGTCTAATTCAGTTACTTGAAGTTCTTTATCTAAACTTGAATAATCTTGATAAGCTTCTTTTATAGAATCATCCATAGTATGTTTCGAATAATGTGATTGGATACCAACTATGTCTAATAAACTAGTGTTTTCTATCTGTTCTACTGATTTGATTTTATTGACTATAGATATAATATTGCGTCTTTTTTCTTTTCTTTCTTCACCATATTCATTATAAGCTAATGGGATGTTACCGAAATTTTTTCTGGCTATTTTTAGTATTTCAATATAATATTCATCTCCTAATTTATCCTTCCAAGGACTATCCCTTAATATTTTATTTGGAGTATCTGAGGCTATTTCATTTAAGACATCCACAGTGTATATTATATCTTTGTATCTTTCGTTTAATTTAAACATATATGTATCTAAAAACATAAGAGTTTCTTCTTTGGTAGCATTTTGTAAAAATTTAGGAAATTGACTATGCCATATTATATTGTGTAATCTTAATTTCATATTATTTTGTCGAGCAAGGTTAGCTAGTTTATCTAAATATTCAAAAGAAAAGATATCCTCATTTATCTTGCCGTTTACAATTAATTTTTCTCGAGTGTCTATAATCATTCTCATTTTGCCGGACCATTCTGGAGTAAGACAGTCAACATATGTAAGAATGTTTTGCTTAATATTTTTTATTTCTTCTAATGTGATTGATTCTAGCCCAGGAAATATATAGTTGAAGCCTTGAAATCTTGGATCAGCTGATAGAGAAACTAAATATTCATCTCTTAATTTAATAAATTCTTCATTATTAGTACATGAATCTGCAAATTTAAATAAGTCAATCAATTGAAAATTTATGCTTATGCCAAATTTAGAATCGTTTTGTGTTTTTTGATTTTCAAGTAGCTGTTTAAAATATGCGTAATTTTGTAAAAAAGTTGGGATTTCTATTTTTAACATCGAGATAAAATCATTTTCTGAAATATTGTGTTCTTTTGCCTTTGTATATGCTTTTTTGAGTTTTTCTTCTAAATACATTTTATATTCTTCGTCAGTCAAGTCTATGCTTAATTCATTTTTTAAAGTTTCTAGTATTTTTACTAATGTTTCCTCATCCATATAAACTACTCCATTCTTTTTTTATTATAATAAAATTTTAAATTCTATCTTATGTATTCTCGTTGATATCTGTTGAATTTTTAATTATTAACTAGTTTATTAATTGTAAATAATCTATCTTGTTTGATATAGATTAATTTTGTTATTTATTATGAATTGTTGGAACATTTTCTTCTAAATAATCTATTTTGTCTGTAACAAATTTTCCAGTTGAAGCGTCGAAATAAAATTCGTGTGCTCCTAAATCTTGGGATATTTGAATTTTTATTGCATTTTGAGGCAATTTTTGATTATTAATTTGAAATAATTGAGGTATGTTTTGAAAGAATTTTTTCAAATTTTTTGCTATATCGTAGTTATCTTGATAATATCCTGGTATGATGGTTACTTCAAAATTATCATTATTTGAATTATTGCTTATAGTTAAATTTGCTTTTTCAATAAATTGTTGTATCGTTTCATCATCAAATATGAATAAATCATATCTTTTATATAAAGCTAATATGTGGAATAATTTTATACAATTTTCTTCTTTAATCAATTCATTATCCAATAAAATAAATAAAGTTTCCTCAACCAACTTTTCCCAGCCATAAGATGTATGTAAAACAACTGCTCTTTTTTTATTTTTAGTGTAAATAAGTACTCCTACGCATGGCCCTAAAGCTCCTGTTCCTATTATAGGTTGATCATTACTAGATATAGATACTTCGTTCATACCAACATATTTTATTTTTTTGGGTGATATTTTATCTATCATTTTATTACTTCTTTCTTTTGCTATTTTATTATAAAGCAAATGCCAATAGTATTGCAACTTTAAATAATTATACTATGCTTTGCTAATTTTATTTTTAAATCATCATTATAATTTGTTAAATTTCTAATATTTTCTTTAATTTCATTTGATTTAATATTTATAGATTTAAGCATTAAAAAACTAACTATTTCTAGTTAGGATTTATTACTTAAACTCGAAAAGTTCGAGTTTTCAATCAATTTGGTGCCTGTGGTGGGACTCGGACCCACACGTTATCGCTAACACTGGATTTTGAGTCCAGCGCGTCTACCAATTCCGCCACACAGGCAATTACATAATTAATTATAACATATTTTAATTAAAATAAAAGAAAAGATTCATTAATTTGAATCTTTTTTACTTTAATTGTTACTATTTTTATTTTTTATTCACTTATGAAATGATTTTCTTTTAGGGATGTAATTATTTGCTCTTTGCTTTGATTTCCAACAATTCTACTGTCTTTGTTTTCTTCACCGTTTATAAAAAATAGTGTTGTTGGTGTTCCTGAAACATCATATTTATTATTAAAAGTATTTCGAATTGAGCTTTCTTGTTCTTGTAAATCTATTTCATATCCTTTTATATTGTTCTTCTTTAATACATCATTAAAAACAGGTTTATAAGATATACAGTGTGAACAACTTGTCATGGTAGCAACAATGACAAAAGTTTCTTTGTTATCAATCATTTCTTGCATTTTATTAAAATCTATTTTGGTAATATTGGAATATTCAGTATTACTAGAACTGGTATTATCATTGACAAGTTCTTTATCTGTTGATGATTCATATGTTTCTATAATATAATTTTTTTCTTCAATTTCTTCAGTTAAACTATTTATTTTTTCTTCTTTTTTTTCAAGTTTTTTCTCGAGTTTAACAATAATATCAATTCTATCTTGAAGTTCAAAATAAAAATATCCTAGTCCACAACTAACTATAACTAATAATATAGCAATAATTATGTTAATTGTTTTTTTCATCTGCTTCACTTCCTAATCTACTATTTCTATTCCTAAAAGAGAAGCAAGTTCAATGGCTTGAAATTGGTTTACTCTTATCCCTTTTAAACTTTGATTGTCTAACTTTATTCCTTCAATATTACAACTACTAAAATCAATGCCGGATAATGCTGTTTCTATAAACTCACTTGATTTAAATTTGCTACTATTAAGTTTGGCTTTTGATAATTCAACATTAAACATACTCGATTCAGTTAAATCAGATTCTCTGATAGTTAGTTCCTTGGTCTTTGTATCAACTATGTTAATATATTTACATAATGAAGCATTTATTTCTACTTTGGTAATGTGACAGGTATTAATATTAGTTCCTACTAATTTAGAATTATTAATTTTTACTTCACGAAAATTACAATTTATAAACTTTATATTTGATAAATCACAATTATTGAATGTTACTTTTTCAAAATAAGTATTTTCATAATCAGAATTATTTAAAATACATCTATTCATTGTAGTATTTGATATTGTTTTATTTCTTATTTTTAAATTACTTAAATTTTCTTCTTGATAATCTTCGTTATAGATATCTTCTTCATCTTCAATATATGGTTCTATTTTATTCATTTTCTTCTTTTTCCTTGTAAATAGAAGTGAATAGCTCAGACTCGGTATCTACTGGTTCTTCCTCTTTTAAAATAGTTGGTAACTCGCTTATAGAAGATAATCCAAAATAATCGAGAAATTCACTTGTTGTTGCGTATAGATTTGGTCTTCCTGGCATTGTTGATTTACCAGCTTCCTTTATTAAGCCTTTAGCGATTAATTTTCTAATCATTTGACCGTTATTTACTCCACGCATTTCGTCAACTTCTAATCTTGTTATTGGCTGATTATAAGCAATTATTGCTAGTACTTCTAGCGCTGCTGGAGATAGAGTGTTGCTTTCGGGATTTTCAATTAACTTTTGATAATATTCTTTATGCTCTTTTTTTGTAGTTAATTTAAAAGCATCTCCTAAATAACTTATTCTGATTCCGTGATTCTCTTCATCATAACTTCTTTTTAGTTCCATAAGAAGTCTTTTAGCCTCTTCTAAGTCAACGTTTAATATATCGCATATTTGAGTAAGTGTAATACCTTCATCTCCTACTACAAATAATATTCCTTCCAAAACTCCTAATAAATTCATAAAATTCACACTCTTTCTATCATGATTGGACTAAAGTTGTCTTCTTGAGTTAATACGATTTCTTTACCTTTAGTCATTTCTAAAATTGATAGAAATGTTACTACAATATTTTCTTTAGTTACTTCGGTGAATAATTCGATAAAATTAACTCTCTTTCTAGTATTTAAAATGTTTCTAATATCTTTTATTTTATCTTCAACGCTTAGTTCTTTTTTTGTTATTTTGGTATTTAATGGTTTAGCAAGTTTTTGTCTTTCAATAAATAATTTATATGCATTAAATAAATCACTTATATCAAATTCGCCTTTTTGAATACCAGTTTCTTCTATATATTCTTTAAGAGATTCAGGTAATTTTGTGTATACTTCTCCTCTTTTTTCTTCTAATTCATGGAAACTTTGAGTTAGCAATTTATACTTTTCGTATTCTAACAACTTATTTCTTAAGTCTTCTTCAGAAGCAAAAGAGAATTCATCTTCAGTATTTGTTTCTTCATCTTTACGGTTAACTAATAACTTACTTTTTAAATGAATTAATTCTGAAGCCATTACTAGATATTCACTAGCTATATCAATATTTTTCTCTTCTAAACTATGAATAAAATCTAAGTATTGATTAATGATCTCACAAATATTAATCTCGTAAATATCCATTTTTGATTCTTTTACTAAGTGTAAAAGTAAATCTAATGGGCCTTCAAAATCTGTTGTATAAAAGTTGTAAGTCATAATTAATTCCCCCTTAACTACACAAATACCCCTGAGCTTTCATTTCAAACGCAACTACATTTTTAGATTCTTTATACTTAAAAAATTTATATGTTTGCAAGCCAGATAATGTTGCATCTGGAATTGTTTTTAAATTAAATTCATTTATCATACTAAATTCTTCTTCTGTTTCAACGAAGATAGATGAAAAGTTATCTACCATTTTATACTTGTTAGATAATAGTTTGTAACTTGACTTATTTAAATCAAAATTATAACTTAAAGAATCATTTTTATTCTCTTTATATAGTTCATATATTTGAACTAATTCATTATCTGCAAAATAATATTTAATTGAATCGAAGCCATAGGTGCATACCATTATATCATAATCTCCTTCTGTTAGAGTTAATGAAACATTCGGATATGAACCGGTTGATATTTCCTTTATCTTGAATTTTACAGAATCATTATAGCCTTTTTGGCTCATCTTAATTGTTAAAGATTTTGCCGACTTTGTACCTAATCCCTCATATGAATGAATCAATCCATAATATACGATTTCATCTCTATCGTTATAAAATACAACGTAATAATTTTTATTAAAACGATAAGTTTTAGATGAGGTATTGTTTATATTAAAAGATACTCTGTATTCTCCTTCAATTGTTGATTTTACAAAGTTAGTTAATTCTAATTCACCAATTTTGGCCCTTACAGATGATTTGTTGAAATAATAAAATTCATCTTCTTCCGTTTCTGTTCCAACATTTGTATTTGAAGGTTGAACATTATTATCGAAAGATATTTTTTTGCTTATGTATGGTAATGCAAGAACTGTAGCAATTAAAACAATAAAGAATAATGCCGGTACTATCGGACTAGATTCTTTTTCTGGCTTTATTTCATATAACATTTTTTCTTCACCATTGAAAATCTCTTTAGGTTTAGAGTGTTTTATCTCCGATACTTGCTCAACTGGTTGCTCAACTTTTTGTTTAGACTGTTGCTCTTTTTGATTAGAAGCCATATTATTTTCTGGTTGTTCTTCTGAGGCAACATTAAAAATTGTACTAAAATCTACTGGAGTTTGAGTTGCTCCTTTTAATGGCGTATCATTAGTATTATTTTCATTTGCTAAATTTTGATTTAGTTCTTTATTGTCCATACAAAATCCCTTCATTCTTTCTTAATAATTATATCAAAGTTAAAGCAAATTAAAAAGAGATTATTTTAATCCCTTATCTTGCCTATAATAGAAAATATAAAGCCAAAGAATACAGCACCACTTATTCCGGCACTTGTTGTGCTTAATAAATTACTAAACATACCAATAAATCCATTGTTATTAAAACCTTCTAATGAAGCTTGATATAAAGCATTACCAAAAGAAGTTATTGGAATACTACTTCCTACTAATGAGTAATCTGCTATAAGGTCATATATTCCTAAAAAAGATAAGATTGCTCCAATACAGACAAATAAACTAGTTATATGTCCTGGGGTAAGTGTAGTGTTATCTAGAATAATTTGACCAATTAACGAGATTATTCCACATACTAGAAATGCGTTTACATATGTCATTTAATCACCTCGATACTTATAGCATGTGTAATAGATGGGATTGATTTTTTTAAGTTTACCATCAATGGACTATGTAATGAACCTGTGGCTAGTAATAATATCTTATTATATTTGTTTTCTTTTAGTAGTTTATTAAATAATATCAAAGGCATTACTACTGGACCACTTCCTCCTTGATAAGTTTGTGTTTGCTCTTCAGAATAGATGATACTTGCTGCGTCCATATATGCTTTTGGAATATATCCGTAGTCTTCTTTTATTAATTTTAAGAAAAGTTGACCACCTAATTTACCTAAGTCTCCTGTTATAATAATATCATAATAATCTAAATTTCTTTCTAACTCAGTTAGATGTTTATTTAGGGTAGCAGCAGCACTTGGAGCCATAATTGCTCCCATATTAGAAGAATCTTTTAAGCCATAATCTACTACTGTTCCGATTGTTGATGATTCAATTTTATAATTGGTTTTATCTGATGTAAGTAGTGCACAGGCTGCACCAGTTGTTGTAAATGTTGAGTACTTTTTCTTTTGACTGCCATATTCCACTGGAAATCTATATTGTCTTTCAGCATTTAAATTATGACTTGATGTAATAGCTAAGCCGTTTTTGATACTATTATTTTCGATGAAATTTGCTAATATAATTAAAGATTCGTTGAATGTTGCACAGGCGTTATATACTCCTAAGAACGGAATTTTTCTGTTCGATATATTGTATGATGTAATAGAGATTTGATCAAGTAAGTCTCCACCTATTAATAGTTCTATTTTGTTAATTAGTTTGTTCCTTGTTAATATTTTATTTAAGCAAAAATTTTGCATTTTTATTTCGGCGTCTTCTATTTTATCTTCATTAAAATAGTAATCATCTATAGTATTTTGGAATTCTATATTACCTTTTTTTTCTTCAGGACCAACTATTGTTTCATAATCTTTTATATATACAGAATTATATTTAAAACTAGACATTTAATACCACCTTTATTATTGTTAATGTGATAGCCGAAACAATGCCATATAATAAGACAGAACCAGCTAATTTGAAAGTGTTTGAGCCGATATTAATTAGTCCTTCTTTTTTATAATCTAAAATGCAAGATGCTATAGAATGGGCAAATCCGGTGATAGGAATTATTAAACCACATTTTAATTTTTGAAAAAGTGAGTCTGCTTTACCAAGTGCTGTTATTAGTCCTGTTATTATTATCATAGTAAGTAACATCCATGAAATAGCTAAAGTACTATCGTATGTCATATAAAAGTAATCATATAGAAAGACTCCTATTATACCGATTGCTCCGCCACTAAAGAAAGATATTACCATATTAATTAATCTATTTTCTTTAGGAGTTAATTCATCTACTATTTGTTTATATTCATTACTATTCATATTTAACCTCCATTTATATATTGGTTAAATATTTAGATAATTATACATTTTTGATAAACTTTTTTTCTCATATCTTGATACTGTAACTTGAGACATACCTAGTACTTTAGCGGTTTCTGATTGAGTTAAATCTTTGAAATAACGATATTTTATTATATCTTGTTCTTGTTTTGTTAATGTTTTTATGGAATCTTGTAAATCTATATTAATATATTCTTCTGATATTGGAGATGGTATAGTTTCATAAATGGGGCGCTCTGATTCGGCGTCTAAACTCATTATTGATGATGTATAAGATTCGATTTCGCCTATGGTATTTTCGTCTATTTCTAAAAAAGCTGCTAATTCTTTTGAAGAAGGATAATATCCATTACGTTGTGCTAATAAATATTTACTTTGTTCAATTTTTTTATAAAGTTTTAAAATATTTTTATTTAGTTTAATGCTACGCATATTGTTGGCAAATTCATACATTTCACCAAATATATAATTATAAGCATAGGTTGTAAATTTAGTATTTTCAGAAGAGGAAAAATTGTTGTAAGCTTTAATAATACCTATTATTCCAGATTGATAAAGATCTTCTTTGTCGATGTCGTGAAATTTAGAAGCTATTTTATAAATTAATTTTTCGTGCATTTTTATAATTTGTTGTAATTCAGTCATTATTATCACCTGTTATAAAGAATATAGTGGTTTATTCTTAAGTTTTAAACAGGTTCGACAAAGTAAGAAAAAAATTGATGTATAAAAAGAAAAAATACTGTAAATACAGTATTATTCAATATCTATTGTATATGGGTTATCTATAGTTCCAGAACCACTGACTGTTAATGTAGAATCAAGATTTATAACAGGTCTAATTCCGTATACTGAGTTAGTTGAAGTTGTGGTAAGAGCTCCGTTATTTGATACTAGGAATAAATATGCTGTGTAATTATAGTATTCTGCACCAGTCATAGTAAAGAATGATTCACCATTATAAAGATAATAATTATAATTATTTGTATTATATACACCACCAGCTAAAGCTACTTCGTCAGCTGATATTAGGCCAATCTTTTGTTTATAAGTCCCACCAAAATCAGCATTTGTAGTAGGACATGTCATGCTAGGCCTTTTATCTGTAATTAAACGTGTATATCCATTGAAGTAAGTATGATAATTATTTACAAAGTAGCTAGAATCGTTACAATAGGAAGAAGCTACAACGTATTTATCATAGTTGTTATTTGCAATATTAGTTTGGTACCATTGCTCTAAATAATTTGTTACATTATTATTTATTGTTTCATTATTATATATATATTTTAAACCAGTATAATCCATTGCTTCAGTATATTCACTATATGGCATTGATGTTGTTGATTTTTCTAAAATTAGTTTTATTGATTTATCTGGGTTAATTCCTACTATTCGCCAAGTATAATTAGCAAAATTAACATAGTTATTATTTACTACACCTCTATAATAGTAGTAATTGCCTTCATCAGTTGTGGTAATATATAATCCTTCATTTGTATATGAAGCATTGTTATAATTTGGAGTTTGTTTTGATTCTATGTTATTTTCTCGATTAAGTAACACTTCAGAAAATGGTGATTTTATTGTTGACTCTGTATCAATAAGTTCAAATTTGGCTTTAAAGATGTCTTCCTTAGTTAATTCTGGAGATTTCTTTTCGTCAAACCAAATTCTAATATTTGTTCTGACTGTTTCGTTTGGATTGATTGTTACTTTGCCAATTAGCTTACTTTGTAAAACATTCTCATCTGTAGTTTTTGTATTAGCTAAATTACTATAGAGAACAGTGTCTACTTCAATATTCCCTACAGCATTTAATGTTAATGCTTTTATATCAAAAGTTGTTTCATTTAAAATGTTTAATCTTAATTGAAGCTCTTTAGCATTTTCACATATATTAGTTATAGTTAAGGTATATGGACTTGCTTCGTTTCCGTCGTCATTAACAATCGGGTTAATGCTTTTCATTTCGATTGTATCTGTATTTGAAAAGTACACTTTAAAACAATTTAAAGTTGTTGCTTCATTATTTTGATTACTATCATTAGTAGACAAATAAACCCCATATCCGGTTGCCATTGTACCTGCACCAAGAAGAAGTATTCCTATAAAAACAAGAGTAATAATATATTTTTTCTTCATTTTCATCACGCTCTGTTCTATTGTATTAATATAAATATAAACCATTTAGAAAACTTAGTCAATGAAAGAAAAAAATTAGTCTTTTGTTTTTAGACTAATTATTATTTTCGTATAATATTGATATAATATGTTATTTATTAGGCTTTATATCTAACATTTGAATGTCTTTTATAATATATTTTACTGTGTTAGCAATAAATACTTCTATATCAGTTGTATCAAATAAGAAAGTTTTTTCTTCTTGACTATCTTTTATAATAAGACCCATTTTTTCTATTAAGATTGGAAGTTTTTCTACAGGAATTTCTTTTATTTTACTTTTAGGTATTTCCATATCATAAAAGAATAAATCTAATGGAAGTTCATATTTATCTATTAAATCAATGTTTATATTAGTATAGTCATTATATATTAAATCTCTTATTGCAGTATAAGTTATTTTCTTTTTGGTACTATTTTTGGTATATCTTTCTATGTATTGATAAACATAATCTCTAAACCAATATTTATCTGTTAATAAATGAATAAAATATCCCATATCAAATGGATTATTTAACTCTGTACGATATTTAGACAGAAATCTATCTATATTTGGTATATCATCTTCATTAGAATGGTCTAAGAAGTGTGATATTTCTTTTGTTTCACCTATTTGTTTAGAAATGTCTGGTGCTATTGAACCTAAAAGTAACTCGTTTTGATTCATATTTAAATATTTATTGATTTCTTTTGCTACGCATAAATGAATAACTGCTGATGCCATACTATCACCTATCTTGATTATACCATATAGTAATTTATTATTTATACAATTTTTTTATAAACTTGACGATGTCCTTCTCAGCGGGAAGTGAGTCTTTTTGTAGTAACTTATTATTTATATAAAGACAAGCATTGTCTTCTATATTTTGACTTTCGACAAAATGAATAGTTACTTTTTCGTCCATATTATAAACAATTTTTATTATTCTCTTTTTTAAGATGATTCCATTTAATGTATTTGCTCCAACTATTTTTATTTCCATTTTATCAGTCTCCGATATTAATCATCTTATATTAGTATGAAAATTAGGTGATGAAATAATGAAAAAGAACTATTATTTAATAGCTCTTAATTATTTAGATATGTATCAATATAGGAACTTAGTGCTATATTTGAATTAGTTCTTCGTTCTCGATTTTGACAAATATTTGATATATATAACAACGATTTTTTAAATTCATTAACAAGGATTTCTTTTTTACTTGGTTCATTCATATAAATATTTAGAGTTGAACTTACAGATGGAATAAATTGATTTACTAAGTCCTTAATTGTATCAAAGTTAATGTTATTATAACTAGCAAGTTCTGGACTAGTCATTTTAGCTTCTTTAAATGAAACTTCGCGTAAACCAACAAAGTTTGTTATCATTTCTTTAGCTTTCTCGTCAGTAATTATATCTAAAACTATTTTTGAGATTGTTCTATAATATGCGACTTCACAGACATTATTAAAATAATTGTTATAAGAGTTAATGCATTTGTTATTTTTATCTACTACTCCACTATGAGATATTCCATATAATGAATCATCAAGGCGACCACTTGAATATATTGGTGTTGTGAATGTTTTTGCAAGCATCTTGTTATCATTAAAGATTTCTTCAATTATATTTATTTTAGCTATTATATCATTAATGTTGGCAAATAGAATTGTATTTTCTTGATTAACGTTGCTGTTACATATTGCTTTTAAGTCATAGTTTATATTTGATAGTACACATTCTTGAATGTAGTCTTTTAAAAATAGTAAAGTTTCATGTTCTGGACCATTCAAATAAATTCTTATAGTATATGGTTCATTATCGTTAATAAATAATGAACTTTCTCCGATACCAATATGTTCTTTTTTTAAGTTTATTGTTTCTTGATATGATTTTTCAATAAATAAGTACAAATTTTCAGTTAATTTGTGTTTCTTGATAATATAATGTGGAGATTCGTGATTATTAATTAAATTTATTATAGATTCTAATTCTTCTTTGTTTAAATCTTCTAATTTAAATAAATCTTCTTCGGTTATAAGATTTAAGTATTCTTGATTTAAATCATCGAAAGCATAATTATTAAATTTATCCAGGAATATTCTATATAAACGATATGCTAGCTCGGCTTCAATACCTGAGTAGTCTTTTTCTTCATTTTCTTTGGCTTTATCAAATTTATTTAATGTTATCTCTTTTATATCAAAGTATCCATTATTATATCTTTGGTCCAATAAGCTTCCCAATAAATTGTAGTTATCAAGTGGGTTTGATAAATTGCTTAGCAGATATTCTAAAGTAAGTTCTGTTTTGGTTGATACTTGAGTTTTTTCTTCTTTTTTTTCAATTAATAATTCGCGAAGATTTATTTCATATATTTCTGATAAATACAACAATACTCTTAAATAGCGAGTTTTATCATTATCAGATAAATCAGTCCTTTTTGAATTATATTCCTCAACTATTTCTTCAAAAGTGATTTCATCTAAGTCATAACCGATATTTTCGGCTAGTACTTTTATTTTTTCGACATACATAATAGATTCTTTTTGAATTTCTTTAAAATCTAAATTATTGATTGTTGCAAGTTCTTTTAGTTCATTGAAATCTTCTGGATTACTATCTTTATTTAAATTATAATGGCAGAATTTTTTAAAAATTTGGTTCTTTTCTTTTGGTTGTTCTTTCTTTTTGTATGATACGTATCTTTCTAGCTCTTCACGAAGATTTATTTCGTGAATTTCCGATAAAGTCATTAAAACTTTTAAATATGATTTTTTTTCGTCATCTAGTAAATTATCTTTTTTATTAATGTAATCTTCAAGTAAATTACAAAATGATTCAAAATCAGGAGCAAATCCTAGTTTTTTTGTTTTACTAGTTAAATTTTTTACAAATTTTTTGGCTTTTTCATTATATAGTTGAAATTCTTGAGATTTTTCTTCTTTAAGACTAGTTAGAAGTTTGTCATCTTTTTCAATATAGCAATGACATAATTCCCTAAATACTTTCTCCATACTATCACCTATTATAAGTATAACAAAAAAGATAACTTATTTTAAGTTATCTTTAACATATTTCACAATTTTTTCTACTATTTCTTCAATAGCAATTTCTTCTTGATTACCATTTTTTCTTTCTTTAAACTCGACTAAACCATCGTTTATTTTTTTGCCTACTGTGATACGAGCTGGAATTCCAATAAGTTCCATATCCTTGAATTTTACTCCAGGTCTTTCATCTCTATTATCAAAAATAACTTCTATTCCGGCTGATGTTAATTTATCGTATATTTCATTAGCTATCTTAGATTGTTCTTCATTTTTCATATCTATTTGAACAAGAGCTATTTGATATGGAGCAACATTCATTGGTAAAATAAGTCCATTTTCGTCGTTGTTTTGTTCTATTAAACTAGCGAGTATTCTTCCGGCACCAATACCGTAACATCCCATTACAACATTTTGTTCTTGATTATTTTCATCTAAGTAAGTAAGTCCTAGTTTTTCAGAATATTTTGTACCTAATTTAAATAAATTACCTATTTCAATACCTTTTTTGAAATATAATTTTCCGCCACAAATTGGACAAGTGTCTCCTTCTTGAACATTTACTATGTCTCCGGCTATATCATATTTAATGTCTTTTGCGTTAGCATTTATATAATGGTATTCTTCTTTATTTGCTCCACAACAGAAGTTTTTCATTTGTAGAACTTCGTTATCTACTACAATCTTAGCATTTAAACCTATTGGTCCTGTATATCCTGGTACTGCGTTTGATGTTGCAATTAAAGCATCGTCCGCAAAATTCAATTCACTTATTCCAAGAAGTTTGCAAACCTTGTTTTCACAAAGTTCTCTATCTCCTCTAATAAATAGAACTACTAGCTCACCATTAGCATTCATTAAAAGAGCTTTTACAGATTTTTTTACATCGATATTTAAGTAATCGCATACTTCGGCTATGGTTTCTTGATGAGGAGTATGGACCATTGCCATTTTTTGTTCTTCTTCATCAGAACATTTATTAACTATCGTTTCAGCAACTTCAAGATTGGATGAAAAATCACAATTATCACATAAAACTATTACATCTTCACCAATATCAGTGATGGCTTGGTATTCTTCTGATAAACTTCCTCCCATAGCACCACAATCTGCTTTTACTATTTTATAATCTATTCCTATACGATCATAAATTCTATTATATGCTGCTTTCATTTTAGCATAAGATATATCAAGTCCTTCATTATCTCTGTCAAATGAGTATGCATCTTTCATAATAAATTCTCTTACTCTAATAAGTCCATATCTTGGTCTTGGTTCATCTCTAAATTTATCAGCTTGTTGATATAAATTGAATGGTAAGTCTTTATAACTCTTAACCATTGATTTGGCTGCTATTGTAAATAATTCCTCATGTGTAGGTCCTAAAACATGTGGTTTATTATATCTGTCTTTTAAATTAAACATACTTTGGCCGAATGCTTCAACACGACCACATTTTTCATACACTTCACTTGGTATAAGTGATGGCATAAGGAGCTCTTGAGCTCCAGCATTATCCATTTCTTCCTTAACAATTTTCTTTATTTTATCTAAAGTTCTAATTCCCATTGGTAAGTACATATAAATACCAGTACCTACTTTTTTTATCATTCCACTACGTACTAAAAGATTACCGCTTCTACTTTCTTCATCTTTCGCATCTTCTCTTAAAGTAACAAAAAAACTATTATTTAATTTCATCTTTATTCCTCCTTAATATTTTTATTGTATTATTAGTAGACGGTCGTTTTATTTTTAATATCATTTTTTCACCTCTAAAAATAAAAAGAATGGTACGCAAAGGAGTGCTAATGCACGGTACCATCCTTAATATACTCTTTCTTGATAACGGTTATTAACCGGAAATACTTTATATTTCACTCTTGGGTAGGAATATTTTATTATTATTGTTTAGCTCTCACCTATCTAAACTCTCTGGAAATAAGGAAATAAAATACTATGTCCCAATCAACATATTGCCAATAATATAAAACAATTACTATTGTTTGTCAAATAGTAATTGTTAGTTTTTGGATATTATTGTTGTTGATTATTAGCCATTTGACTTGCTGCTGAAGCTTCTGCTGCTGCAGCGATTTGAACTAATTTAACTTTGAATTCTCTTTCTTCTTGATCTTCTAATCCCATATGATCAACGCGAATAATTTGATTGTGATCAAATAATAAAGTTTGATCTGAGCTTAAAGATCCTTCTGGAAATAGAACTCCTGAGTAATCATAAATCTTATCTGGCTTGTTTGCATCCATTGTACAGAATCCATTAATCATAACTCTTTTTGTTCCGTTTTGTAATAATACAACAGTTCCTACTGGTAGAAATTTTCCTCTAATTTGTCCGTTCATTTTCCTCATTCCTTACTTTTCTCTTAATGATTATACAATATTTTATTTTGATTGTCTATGTACTTTTATTTTATTCCGATTTCAGCTAAAGCTTCTTTTAGTGCATCTTTTGTAATAGTTCCTCTAAATGCTTTAACTATTTTACCATCTTTAACTAAGTAAATAACTGGATAGTTTGCACATGTAGAGTCATTTGGTTCGTTGATTGAGGCATCGTTATCCCCAGCTGGTGATTGAGTACCTTCATTTTCTAATGTACATATATATTCAACTTCACCTATTAGACTTTGGAACGCATTAGTTGACATATCATACTCGTTAACGTAGTAGCTATAATAATCTAACTCATCAAGTAAATCTACAAGATTATTAAACATTTCATATGCAGGTGTTCCAGACAATGGGTATTTAGTCCCGCTATATATAATAGCTTTGTCTTCTGCTAATGCATTCTTTAAATCAGATGAATAATAAATGTATGACATATTATTTGAATCTAAATGTAAGTCTTCAATTTTTTTCTTTTCAACTTGCTTTTCAATAGCTTCAACTATGTCATTTAGCTTTTCATCTTTTTTGAATTCTTCTAGAATTTTTTCTGTTAATTCATCTTCATCAATATCATCAATATCTACAGCGTTTTTACTACTCATCTTTTCTAATTTGTTTTTAGCTTCGATGCCATAACTTCCTGATACTTCAGCATATTCGCCGTCATATTCAACTTTAATTTTGTATTCACCTAATATTTTTTTCTTTTCTTGTTTTAAACTGAAGTACACTTCACCTTTTATAGTTTTTTCTTCAATTGTTACTTCGTAATCAAAATCTACTACTTCATCAGTAAATTCTTTAATTGTGCCTTTAGCTATTTTTTCACCATTATATTTAACTACAATGTTGTGTTCTTTCTTATCTTTTTCAGAAGTAATAACTAATTTAAATCCACTATATTCACTATCAATATGATTATCGATAATTGTTTCATAATTATCACCATCAGTGAATAATGATAAATATTCTTTATTATCGTATTCGAAGCTTATTCCAGCAAATTTGTTGAATAGTCCTCTAGTATATATATTGATAACTACTTCATCATCAAACTTTATTTCTTTGGCAGAACTTTTTATTTCTTTTAAAGCTTTTTTTATGTCACTCTTTTTAAGATTCGAAACATCTTTTAAAGCTTCGGCAAATTTATCATCTTCTAATAAATATTCAGCAAATGACTTTACGAAGTCTTGAGCTGCGTCTTCATCAATTATATAGCTATATTTTGTGGTTTTAATTGTTTTGTCTAGGACGTCAATTTCATCCTTTTCTTTTTCCATATATTCACTGTTTAGTGATTTAATCAAGCCTTGCTTTACGATTTTTACTAATTCGTTGTATTTTTCTGGATCTAATTCAACTTGCTCTTCTAGTTCCTTAACACTATCTTTTAGTTCATCAAAATCGATTTCACCATCAAGTTCAATTTTTAATGTATCATCTAATACAGATGATGAGAGCAAAGCAAAATCTTCAAACATTTGAACTTTTGCATCAATTGTTTCAGATTTTCCTTTAATATAGACACTACCTTCGACGATTTCATTTTTGTAATCAAGTCCAGCAGTAGCTCCAACAGTTATACCTTTTAATGAGATACCTAGTTCATCTTCAATTTCAGAAATATTTGTATCTATTTGAGCATCAGCATTTATTACTAGAGCATTTTCACGGAAATCGTATGTTTCAACTATTTTATCAGTTTCATCAATTGCTCTATTTATTTCCTTGTAAGCTTTATTGATAACATTTTCAAATATTGCTTTAGGACTTGATGCTGAAATTGTTAAAACACCTCCTACGATAATTATTATTGCAGCTATAGCAATAATGGCTATTTTTGCTGTTCCAAAAGATTTTAGTTTATTAACTATATTAGCTAACTTTGTTTTAAAATCAGTTTGGCCCGGAACTCCCTCAGTTGACTTGGATACAACTGGTGTTTGTAATTCGCCAACATTATTAATCTGTGGATTATGATTTTCGTTTCCAACAGGTGGTGTAATGTTGGCAGAATCATTCGTTACATCTTTTTTCATATAAACTTCTAACCTCTTTCTATTTGATAAGTCAATTATATCATATAAATTAATATATAATGTAATAAATTAGTTCAAAAATCATATTTTTTATTAGGGTGATTTTTTGAAAAAAATATTAATTGTTTTTATGCTTTTTGTAGCTTTTATATGCAATCCTAAAGCATTAGAATTGACTTCTTATAGTAAGTCAGCAATTTTAATAGAACCTACTACAAAAACTATTATATATCAAGTCAATAAAGATGAAAGACTTGCTCCAGCTTCAATGACTAAAATGATGACGATGTTACTTATTATGGAAGCTTTAGATAATGAAAAAATAGGATTAGATGATATGGTAAGAATAAGTAAAAATGCTGCTAGTATGGGCGGTAGTCAAGTTTTTTTAGAAGAAAATTCAGAAATCGAGGTTGAGCAATTACTAAAAGGAATTGCTATTGCAAGTGGGAATGATGCAGCGGTGGCAATGGCTGAGTATATAGCGGGTACTACTGATGAATTTGTTATAATGATGAATGATAAAGCTAAAGAACTAGGTCTTGAAAACACACATTTTATAAATGTTCATGGCTTAGATGAAGACGGACACTATTCGACTGCTTATGATATGGCACAAATCGCAATCGAGCTTTTAAAGCATGAAAAAATATTAGAATATACTTCCGTTTATGAAGATTACTTAAATAAGCCAGATGGAAGCAGAACATGGCTAGTTAATACAAATAAATTAGTTCGTTTTTATGAGGGAGTTGATGGATTAAAAACTGGGTATACATCAGCTGCTAAATATTGTTTAACAGCTACTGGTATAAAAAATAAGATAAGATTTGTTACAGTTGTGATGGGGGTTGATACTTCTGAACACCGAAGTTCTGATACTACTAATATGCTTAATTATGCCTTTTCTAATTATAGATTAAATCAAATCATAGAAAAAAATGATATTATTACTGAAATTGAAATAAAAAACGGAAGACAAAATAAAATATCTGCTTCTACATTAGTGGACATTACTGATTTATTAAAAAATGGGGAAAATAAGAGCTATTCTTATAATATTACTAAATTCAATTTAAAAGCACCTATTAAAAAAGGAGATATAGTTGGAAATTTGGAAGTTTTAGATAATTCAGGCAATATAATTATGGGTGTTGATTTATTTAGTAATGAAACTGTTGATAAAAATAGTTTTCTAAGTTTATTTATAAAATTTTATAAAAAAAATATTACTGGTTATATGTAATTTTAAGTATATTTATTAGTTTCTTTATGTTATAATTTAATAGAATATGGGGATTATTTATATAAAGAAAGAAGTGATAATATATGAATGAACAAAATAATAATATGAATAATGGTTCTCAAGAACCACAACAAAATGTTCAACCTATTCAAGGCACTGAACCTGTAGTAATGCAGCCAACTATGCAGCCAGTTCAAGAGCCTGTAAATATAGCTACAAATAATGATGTTAATGTAGCTACTGATTTTTCTAGTAATATGACAAATCCAAATCAAAATGTTACTATGCCAGTTCAACAAGTACAAGAAGTAAATTCAAATGTTGTGCCGAGTGCACCTGGGGAAGTAGAATTACCACAGGCAGTTAATTCTCCTGTTGATGTAGCTGTTCAAAATGCTACTCCTGCTATTCCTGAAGTGGCTCCTGTTCCTAGCAATATTCCTCAACCTACTATGGAGCAAGCTGTGGTACAACAACCTGTACCACAGCAAGTTTCAAGTGAAATTCATCAGCAAGTAGCACCAGTTCAAGTTGCTCAGCAAAATACACAGCAAGCAGTTCAACAAACACCTCAAGCACAAGTTGATATTGTTCCTCAAGCTCCACTTAATCCACTTGGTAATGCTGGGGTTAGTCCTCAAACAATAGCTCCTAGTACACCAATTAATCCTACTCAACCTACAAATGGTGCTATAAATTCAAATTCAGTTGGTTTTGTTGCAGCGTCATCTGGACCTAAGAAAAAAAATAAGGGAGTAATTATTGCAGTTATTGTTGCTGTTATTGCCGTATTAGCTGCAGTTGGATACTTTTTTGTATATCCATTAATTGTTGAAAAGTTCTTAAGTAAACCTAAGAATGTATACGAAACAGTTATTATGACATCAGCCAAAGAACTCGGAACTACTATCGAAGAAGTTGTTCATAGTAAAGCAACATATGATATTCAACTATATATGGATTCAAATATTGAATCCCTTAAAAATTATGCTGGATATACTTATGAAGTAAAAGCTGGTGTAGATCCAGTTAATAAAGCTATAGAGACAGCATTTACTATTAAAGATAAAAATGGTACTGGTTATAGCTATGCTGATTATTTAAAAGATGGTAAAGAATATATTAGACTTTCTTCATATCGTGATTTAATTTATGCTGGCGAAGCTAATATGGATGATGACGATGAATTCTTTGCTTCATTTCAAGAATTACTAGAATATTCTGAAAAAGCTGATTCTGAAAATATTTCTTACTTAATTGATAAAATTGCTGCTTTACTTGTTGAATCTATTGATGAAGATAAATTAACTCGTGAAGAAGCTAGTATAAAGATTAATGGTGAAAATAAAAAAGTTGCTAATAATAAATATGAAATAAATAATGCAACAGGCGAAAAAATGCTTAAGCATATCATTAAAGGCCTATTAGATGATAAAAAATCAGTTACTATCTTGGCTGAAAGTCTTGAATTAACTGAAGACGAATTAAAAGAAAACTTAAATGCAATGTTAGAAGATGACGACAGTGATGATACTGATGAAGATGACACTGTAATTATTATAAATATATTTACTACTACTGGTTTAAATAGTGATGTAGTTGGTTATGCTGTTACTACTAACGAAAGTGATTCTAACTTCCACTATTATTTTACTGAAGATTGGTTTGAATTTAAGTTATACTCATCTGAAAAAGATGAATATACAAATAAAGATGTTGAACATACTTTATTAGTTGTTGGTAAAACAAATAATGGTAAGAAGAACGTAACTATAACTTATGATGATAGTTTTAGTGCTACATTAAATATTAAAGATTGGACAGATACTGTTAAAGAATTTGATTATGAACTTAATTATTCAGACAATACTTTAAATGGTACATTTAAATATGTTACTGACGTTAATTCTGAAAGAGGAAAATACTCTATGGAATTATCTATTAAGAAAGATGAACAATATATTGATATTACATTCGAATTCGTTGAAGACTGGACTAGTGAAGTTGCTAACATCAACATTGGTAGTGCTGTAACATTAAGTACTGATGAAATAGATGAAAAAGTAACTGAGTTTATAAATTCATTAAAGACTACTCCTATTGGTGGGTTAATTACTACTTTACAAAGTTATTATGATTATGATTCCGACTACGACTATGATTACGACTATGACTATGACTATGATTATGATTTAGATTACAATAGTGGTTATAATACTGATTCGAATATCTAATATTTAAAGAAATAAAAAAAGTTCTCATTTACAGAGAACTTTTTTTATGATTATTATTCAGCTTTTTCTTTTTTCTTAGTAGTTTTCTTTTCTACTTTTTCTTCTTTTTTAGAATCTTTTTTGTCTTTTTTATCTTCTTTTTTGTCGTCTTTCTTATCATCTTTGCGTTCAGGTTTAGGAAGAGCAGCTTTACGAGATAAATTTAATCTATTTCTATTATCATATCCCTCAGCTTTAACGATAATTTCATCCCCTACTTTGAACATATCTGATGGTTTGTCTACTCTTTCCCAAGCTAATTGAGATACGTGGCATAGTCCTTCACAACCAGGCCATAATTCAACGAAGCAGCCAAAGTCTTCAACCTTAACGATTTTACCTGTATATACTTTACCTTCTTCTACTTCACGAGCAACTGATTCAATCATTTCTTTTGTCTTTTCAATAATTTCTTTATCTTGATGATAAATTAATACTGTTCCATCATCTTGAAGGTCTACTTTAACTGCATTTACATCATTTACAGATGTTACATTAGATGCTTCTAAGATAATCTTGGTAATCATATCTCCACCTTTACCAATAACATCTTTAATCTTATCAGGATTGATGTGAAGTATTTCAATTTTTGGTGCATACTTAGAAAGCTCTTTACGTGGTTCTGGAATTACTGATTCCATTAAATCTAAGATTTCCATACGAGCTTCTTTAGCTTGTGCTAAAGCTTCTTTTAGAATTTTTTCTGTTACACCTTTTATCTTAATATCCATTTGTAGAGCTGTGATACCTTTTCTTGTACCAGCTACTTTGAAGTCCATATCACCCATATGATCTTCTAAGCCTTGAATATCTGTTAATACAGTATATTTTTTGCCATCTTCTGATGTAATAAGTCCCATAGCAATACCTGCTACTGGAGCTTTAATTGGTACTCCTGCTGCCATTAAACTTAAACATCCTGCACAAATAGTTGCTTGAGATGAAGAACCATTTGATTCTAATATTTCAGATACAACACGTACTGTGTATGGGAATTCTTTTTCATCTGGCATTACTTGAAGAAGTGCTCTTTCACCTAGTGCTCCGTGACCAATTTCTCTTCTTCCTGGTGAACCATAACGTCCTACTTCACCAACTGAGAATTGTGGGAAGTTGTAATGTAACATAAATCTCTTTGTTGCTTCAAGTGTTAAACCATCTAATATTTGGTTTTCTTCTAAAGAGCCAAGAGTTGTTGTAGCAAGCGCTTGAGTTTCACCACGAGTGAATACTGCTGAACCATGTGTTCTTGGTAATAAGTCAATCATTGCTGATAATGGACGTATTTCTTTCATTCCACGGCCATCAGTTCTTTTTTTATCTTTAGTAACCATTCTTCTTAGAACTGTACCTTCAATTCCATTAACAACTTTCTTAACTTGACTAAGAAGTTCTTCACAATTTTCTTCTTCACCATAAATTTCAGCAAAGTTTTCAAGAGTTGCCTCTTTTACGGCGTCGATATCAGCGTATTTTTCAAGCTTTTTCTTATCTGAAGATAAAGCTTCATACATTTTTTCTGTTGCATATTCTCTAACGGCTTTTTCTAAGTCTTCATCAATTTTAGCAAGTTCAACTTCAACTTTTTCTTTTCCAATTTCTTCACGAATTTTTTCTTGGAATTCACATAGCGTTTTGATATGTTCATGTCCGAACATTAATGCTCCTAACATATCTTTTTCTGATACTTGTTTAGCTCCTGCTTCTACCATACAGATAGCATCTTTTGTACCTGCTACTGTTAAGTGGATTTCTGATTGTTCTTGTTGTTCTACTGTAGGATTTATAATATATTCTTTACCAATTTTTCCTACAACAACACCAGCTACTGGGCCATCAAATGGAATATCACTTATTGTAAGTGCTAGTGATGAACCAAGTAATGCAGCCATTTCTGGAGAATTGTCTTGATCTACTGATAGAACTGTGTTAATAACTTGAACTTCGTTACGGAAGTTTTCATCGAACATTGGACGAATTGGACGGTCGATTAATCTAGCTGTTAATGTAGCTTGGTCTGTTGGACGTCCTTCCCTTTTAATGAATCCACCAGGTATTTTACCTACTGAATATAATTTTTCTTGATACAGAACTGTTAATGGGAAGAAATCTTGTGTAATTGGTGTATGTCCCATTACGGCTGCTGTTAAGATAACAGTATCTCCATATCTTACTAAAACAGAACCATTAGCTTGTTTTGCTAGTTCGCCTGTTTCAACTGTAATTGTTTTTCCTAAAAAGTCTAATTCAAATACTTTTTTAGCCATTTTTTTACCTCTTTTCCTAAAAAAAGACACTTAAAAATAAGTGCCTACTTTTTGTTACTATTTTCTTAATCCTAAAGCTTCAATAGTTTTTCTATAACTAACTACGTCATTTTTCTTTAGATAATCTAGTAAACTACGTCTTTTACCAACCATCATTTGAAGACCTCTTTTTGAATGGTAATCATGAATGTGTTGTTTTAAGTGTTCAGTTAAATTGTTGATTTCTTCTGTAAGAATAGCAATTTGAACTTCTGTAGCTCCACTATCTTTTTCATTTTTACCGAATTGTTTAACTAATTCAGCTTTTCTTTCTTTTGATATAGCCATGTGTAATTCCTCCTTCTTAAAATATCCGTTTAATCTTAGAATAGATCCGGAGATTTCTAATCCATGAATAAACTTTCTTGATTAATATAACAGAAAATACTTAATATGGCAAGTATTTTTGCTAATTTATGAACATTTTATATGGTTTAGCTTTACTATTGTCTTTATGGTAATTTTGGTATATTGCAACTATTTTGTTTTCATATACTAAACAAGCAATATTTTCTTTGAAATGTTTATCTATTATTGAACCATTTTTAACTTTATTATATGTTTCTTTATCTATAATTATAGATTCTAGATTAGAAAGTGCTTCTTCAATAGTAATTAAATTATAGCTACCATTTTGAATATCTTCGATAGTGTAAGAATTTTCAATATTGAAATTTCCTTGTTTAGTTCTTATTAATGATGACATAGTACCAACAGTATTTAGTTTTTTACATATATCATCAATTAATGCTCTTATGTATGTCCCTTTTGATACTGTTGTTTTGAATATTATTTCGTCATTATTATAAGATATTAGTTCGATGTTAGTAATGTTTATTTCTCTAGTAGGTAGTTTAACTTCTTTACCTTCTCTGGCATATTCATATAGTTTTTTACCATTTACTTTAACTGCTGAATATATTGGTGTTTCTTGAATAGAGTTTCCTAAGAATGAAGTTAGAACTTCTGTAATTTGAGATTCTGTTATATTAAAGTTTTTGGTTTCGATTATTTTACCGGTTGTATCTAAGGTATCTGTTTTAATACCTAGTTTAATTGTTGCTATATATTCTTTATATTCACTAGTTAGTACTTCACATAATTTAGTAGTATTGCCTATACAAATTACTAATACACCAGTTGCTATTGGGTCTAAAGTTCCTGTGTGACCTATTTTTTTTGTTTTTAAGATTCCTCCAACTTTATTTACTACATCTCGAGAAGTAAAGTCTTGTGGTTTATTAACTATTAGTATTCCGTTCATATAATCATTTCTTTCTATTATAAAGGATTGGGTAATCGATTTCTGTTTCTCCTTCTAATTTTTCTACTACTAGTGTACCATTATCGTATTCATCTAGTAAACGATTAGTTTTGTCTATGACATAATCTTGGTACATTTCTGAAGTGACATACATTCCCCATGGAATATGTTCAAAATGTGTACAACCACACATGGCAATATAGAAGTTTTTTTGATTACGGCAAGCACTTTCAATAATTGCTTCTGTTGCTTTGCATGGCATAATTCCAGTTACTAGGTCAAACTCTTTTATATTAATTTGAGTTGTGAAGTTTTCTTTATGAAGAGTCATATTATGATACTTAGGTTTAGTTATACCTAGCAATGGTTCGTATAAAGTTACTGTTCCTTTACCAAGATGTAATTGTTCGTGAGCTAGAAGATTGGCAAATGAAGGGATTATACCTGATGCAACATCTAAAACATGACAATCAATATCAAATTTTGTCTTTAGTTTATCTAAATGTTTTTGGTAAAAGTTTCCTTTAGGTGATTCTATTCCTAATTCTGTGTATATTTGCATTAATAAATCTGGGGCTGAAGAAGAAAAAACATAAGTCCAAAAATTGCTTTCGATAAATTCCCATTCTTCTACCGTATATATAGATTTATACTTATGGCAAAATAAGTTATAAAGTTTAGCAGTGTTTTCTTCACTTAAACCTTTTTTAGCTACCATATTATCCCCCTTTCTCAAGGGTTTTATCTTATTATAAACAGACTATTGTGTCAAATATTTTAAATCGTATAATAGTTTTAACTATTCTATTTTTGATATTTATCTTTAAAATATTTTACTATAGGTTTTACTGATAACTCCTTATTACATAGTTTTTTTGTTATCTCTTCTATAGTATATGAGCCACCATATTGATGAATATTTTCTTGAAGATATTGGGTAATTTTTTTGATATTTCCTTCTTTTAATATTTTGTCTATACTGCCTAAATTTTGTTCAATTGATTCGATTAACATTCCATCAAGGATTGAACCAATTAAGTAAGAGGGAAAATAACCAAAAGAACCTTGAGACCAATGAACATCTTGAAGAATTCCATCAGCATCATTTGTTACTTCAATACCTAGATATTCTTGCATCTTTTGATTCCAAATAGTAGGAAGTTCTTCAGTAGTTATTTTACCTGTGAATAAGTCTTTTTCGATTTCATAACGAAGTATTATATGAAGGCAGTATGTTAGCTCATCAGCTTCTGTTCTTATGAATGAAGGTTGGGCTTTATTTAAATAACTTACAAAATCTTCGACTGAAATATCTAATTTTATTTTTTCTTTTATTTCATCATATATAGGTATCCAAAAGTTGATGTTTCTTCCTAAGATATTTTCGAAGAATCTTGATTGACTTTCATGAAGAGCATATTTATTTATACTATAAGTAGGATATTTAGCTAAGTTTTCTCCGATACTTTGTTCAAATATACCATGACCACCTTCGTGAATTACTGTACATACATGGTCAAAGATACTTTTATTATTAGAGAAAGTTATACGAACATCATTGTTATTAAGTTTACAAGTGTACCCATGTGGATAAATGCCTAGTGTTCCTCTTTCATTATCAAAACCTATGTAGTTTAAGAGGTATGATGCTATATCTAATAATTCTTCTTTATTATATTTATTTCTTTGCTCACCTATTTTTGTTACTTGAAGATTTTTTACGATAGGAATGATTTCTTGTTTTAATTCAGTGAATAGTTTATCAATTATTTCACTTGTTATACCTGTTTCATATTCGTTTAACATACAGTCATATAAATTTTTGGTGTTTGGATATCTATATGAATAATATTGCTTAGTCATGTCAATCATTTTTTCTAAGTATGGTTTAAATATTTGGTAATCTTTTTTTTCTTTGGCTTCAACCCATATAGCGTTAGATTTACTACATAGTGAAGAATATTCTTCGTAGAAGTCGTTAGGGACTCTTTGATCTTTTTCATAGTCATTAGCGAGTTCTTTTAAGTAACGTTGTTCTTCTAGGGTAAGGGTATTAAATTCTTCACTATTTATAACATCATCTAGTAATTGTTTATATTCTTTGTTAGTAGATAGTTCAAATGCTTTTAATTCTACTTTAGTTTTAACATCTATTAAGTAATCAAGAGATTTTTTTGGAGCAGTTATATCCATTTCCCAATGCATTAGAGTAGCTATGTAGGAAGTATCTGCTATCTCTTGTAAATAATTTATTAATTTGTTTAGTTTTTCCATATTATCAACTCCTATTAATTATAGTAAAACATTTTTTAGAGTTTAGCAATTGAAGAGATTTTTTTTGTAAAAAAATACTGATTACTCAGTATCTTTTTCATGTATTTTATTTAATAAATGTTCGATGTTATCTCCATAAGCGATTGAATTATCATATACAAATCTTATTTTAGGAGTGTGTCTTATTTCGATACGATCTGCTATTTTAGTTCTTAAATAGCCAGCTGTATCATCGTTAAGTTGACTTTCTAATGATTTATGGTCTTCATCATTTAATGTAGTGAAGTATACTTTAGCAAGTCCTAAGTCATTTGTTACTACAACACCTGTTATAGTGATAGCTTTTAATAGTGAATCATGA